>JAQYDI010000160.1 GCA_028724245.1 Lachnospiraceae bacterium | reverse complement strand
CTGCGAAATCATCTCTTCAGTCACGGCAAAAGGCAGCACCGGACCTTTCTGCTCAGAAAAAATCGCAGAACTGGATTTCGAAGCACTCTGCACCGAGGACACCTGGGCAGAAACCGTATTTGCAGAAAGCACCGTCACCTTTGAAAACGGCACCAGAACCCACAACGTGGAAGTCCTGCTGCCGTATAAATATCTGGCATTGAAGCAGCCCCGCATAGAGACAGCCGTAACAGAAACAGAAGACGCTTTTATGATCCGGCTGAAAAGCAACGTTTTCGCCCCCTTCGTGGAACTGGATTTTGCAGACGCCGATGTCATCTTCAGCGACAACTACTTCCACCTGACCGGAGAGCCCCGCGAAGTAGAAGTGAAAAAAGCGGACATCCGCAGAGGAAGCTTTGCGGATGCAGGAGACATGGAAAAACGGCTTCAGATACGCAGCCTGAGGGATACGTATTGATTACTGTTCAGACTTTGGCCTGAAACAGTGAAAGGTGTGAGGCAGAAGAAGTATAGTTTTTCTCTTTTCAGGCGAAATGAAGTTCTGAGCAGTATGTGAGAGGTCAGCGCATAAAAATTGTATTACCATTGTCCCTCCTATGTATAAAACGCCGGTGCTTAGCGAACAGGCTGAGGAAATAATCCTGCTGGAAGCAGAAAAAACGCGCCCCTTCAGGCTGACCGGAATGCATTTCATTCCGTATCCACCCGAAGGGGCGCGTTTCCCATTGTTACCATTATTTTATCTTATATACGATCCGTCTCGGTTCCTTCCCATAGGGATGGGCCATTGCGGTTCCTCCGAACCATTCGTAAACCGTATCATTTTCCGAGTTACCGTCCAGTACTTCCTGTACGGCCTGTTTGTGTGCTTCGTAAAGGGAAGCGTCCTCCGGTTCTTTGCGGGTGTGCCCCGTGAGGATCCAGTCAAATTCGCTTCTTACCGGCTGCAGGGTTTCCAGTGCCGCCCGGAATACTTCCATGGGAAGGCTTTCTTCCATCTGCATCCAGGTCTGTTCTATGATGCTGTCCCCGGTAAACAGGATCCGGTCTTTCCGGTCCAGCAGACAGATTCCTCCGGGTGTATGTCCCGGTACGTGGAATATCTCCAGTTCCAGTCCTCCCAATTCGAAAACGTCCCCATTCTCCACCGGCAGGAAATCAGGGATTTTCACTCCGCGCCCGGCGACGGCTTTCTGAAATTCCGGCATCTGCATGTACTTTCCGGCCAGTTCCATATCCGCCGGGTGGATGTATACCTGATCAAAATACACATCCCCGAAGATATGATCCGGATGACCATGGGTATTGAGAACAAGAAGAGGCAGATCCGTCACGGTCCGGGCAATTGCCTTTACATCCTCGAAACCGTTCATGGTATCGATGACCAGAGCCCGTTCCTTTCCTGCCACAAGATAGCCGGTGGCCTCATCCGCATCATTCATCAGCCAGATATGGTCGTTGATCTGATACAGTTTTACTCGTTCAAACATATTACAGCTCCTCTCCGTTGGTCCGGATCAGATCACGGTACCAGTATGCAGAATCTTTCCATATCCGTTTCTGTGTGGGATAATCCACATAAATCAATCCGAAACGCTCGGAATATCCCTGTGACCACTCGAAATTATCCATCAGTGACCACTGGAAATAGCCCCGCAGATCAATTTCTCCTGCTGCCCTTTTCAGCTCATGGAGATATCTTGCCAGAAAATCGATCCGGTTGGGATCGTGTACCTTCCCGTCCAGAGAAATTGTATCATGGCAGGAAATGCCGTTTTCCGTAATATAAATCGGTTTTCCATAGCGTTCATACAAAAATTTCGGTCCCCAGTAGAGACATTCCGGTGTAACCGGCCAGTTGATGGCCGTTTTGGGAAATCCTTCATACCGCCTTACGTCTTCCGGCTTTCCGTTTTCACCCATACGGATGCATCTGCCGTTGTAAATATTCTGCCCGTAAACATCAATAGGTTCGGAAATCAATTTCATATCCTCATCCGTTATCCGGGGCAGATATTTTTCATAGCGCTCCAGTCCTTCTTCCGGATAATGCCCCAGCAGCACCGGATCCGACCACCAGGCAACATTCCATGTCCAGTTGCTGTCATCCGGCTGCATGGAGAAAAGCATCTGTCTGGCCGCCTCAATATCTTCCGGCTTTTCTGTCTCCGGATAGCACATGGAACCGGTGGGCGCATATCCGATGGTTAACGGCTGTTTTCCATACTGTCTGAGCATCTGTACTGCCCGTCCGTGGGCTTTCAGTGCATTATGCGCCATCTCAAAGGTATCTCTGAGCGGCGCTTTCAGCCCCGGTGCATGTGCTCCGGTCAGGAATCCCAGCCCCACAAAACACTGGGGCTCATTCAGGGTAAAATAATGTGTTACCCGGTCACTGAACCGTTCTGCCACCAGCTTTGCATAAGCACCGAACCATTCCACGATGTCAGGATTCATCCATCCTCCCCGTTTATAAAGTTCATAGGGCAGTTCCCAGTGATAGAGGGTAATGTAGGGTTCGATCCCGTTTTCCAGCAGTGCATCGATCAGATTATTGTAAAATGCAACTCCGGCTTCATTGACTCTGCCTGTTCCTTCCGGCAGAACACGTGACCAGTTAATAGAAAAACGATATGCCTTCAGTCCCATTGCCTTCATGTGAGCAACATCTTCCTGAAAACGGTGATAATGATCACAGGCTATATCACCTGTATGCTGTTCAAATACCTTACCCGGTTCTTTTGTGAACACATCCCAGATATCCAGTCCCTTCCCGTCTTCACAGGAAGCGCCTTCTATCTGATAAGAGCTGGTTGCAGCTCCCCACACAAAATCATCTGAAAAACTCATAAAAATCCTTTCTATGCATCCGTCATTGATGTTTCATAAAATGACTGCGGATGACCGTTTCCGCCGGTTTCCGGTAAAATTCATAGTACCGGTGCTGCAGCGCTTCCTGTTCCGTGTAAAGCTTCCCGGGCCATGACCAGAGCACCACGCCCCGGATCCAGTCCCGTCCGTCCATGGCGGCAAATGCTTTTTCATACCAGTTTTTCTGTTCCTGCAGATCCACCGCTCCCTCCAGCCCCCAGTTATTGGGAATCATGGAGGAACCTGCTGTGGACATACAGCCTGTTTCTGCAAAGAAAAAGGGCTTCTGATATTTTTTTACCACCTGTTCAATACGATCCAGCTGTCTTTCCCAGTCATCTGCCGGATAATAGCCGCTGGAAGAAATCACGTCCACACAGTCCCACCATTTCACATGATCTTCCTGATATTTGTCCGTGTTGTAGCTGACAGGTCCGTGGTATACGGACTTCACCTTACCGATCAGCTCTCTCCATTCTTCTTCCCGGCGTTCCGCCATAACCATTTCACAACCTGTTATGAACATGTCGCAGCCTGTTTTTTCCGCAATTTCCGCATAATGGAGCTGAAACTGCGTATGAGACCGGAACCAGTCCGACCATTTGGGTTCGCAGGGAACATCCTCATCAAAAAAATTGATAAAAGCCCGCCATACGCCGTTAAGACAGTTGACCGTGGGCTTGAGAACCACCCGCAGATCCATGCTTTTTGCAAAATTAATCATATCACACAGTTCTTCATCTGTCACGGTATGTTCTCCTGTATAACAGATTTCTGTAGACTGTGGTGTTTCCTGTAAACCGGCGGGAGCAAATACCACCGTATCTGCCCCCGTTCGTTCCTTCATCGCCTGCAGACTTTCCTTTGCTGCCGCCCCTTTGAAACTCCCGCGGGGAGCAAAGGGGCAGAAGGTGATGCCGTTCATATATCGGATTTCATTTTTTAAATTTACAATATGACACATGTTATCCTTTATATTCCCGTCCTACACCAGATTTGCAGCTCCGATCATGCCTGCCTGATTGCCCAGTTTTGCTGCTTTGATTTCGGGGATCTCTCCGTGAACGCCGCCGAAGCAGCCGGTTTTTACCATCTCACGGACAGGTGCCAGCAGCTTTTCTCCCTGTGCGGCAATTCCGCCGCCCAGAAGCAGAGCCTGAGGGCGGAAAATGTTGACGATATTGACAATTCCCGTTCCCAGCTTCCGTGTATAATCTTCCACGATTTCCTTTGCTGTTTCATCACCGGATTCTGCCAGTGCGAAGATTTCAGCCGGTTCCATGGATTTTCCAAGCTTTTTCTCCGATACTCTGCGGAGTGCGGTGGCGGATGCATATGCTTCCAGACAGCCTTTTCTGCCGCAGGTACAGGGTTCACCGTTTTCCACGATGACCATGTGGCCCAGCTCGCAGCCGCCCATTCTGCCGCCTTCATAGATTTTTCCGTCAAGGATGATGCCGCCGCCGACACCGGTTCCCAGCGTCAGCATGACCACATCCTGATAATCCTTTGCCGCTCCGGAGACTGCCTCCCCAAGGGCTGCACAGTCTGCGTCATTTGCAATCTGAATAGGTACCGGCAGATAGGCGGAAAGCATGGAAACCATAGGAACCTGCTCCCATTTGATGTTGTTGGAGTAAACCACCATGCCCGCTTTTCTGTCCACGGTTCCGGGAACACCCACGCCCACGCCGATGCACTGGTCCATGGCAATCTGTTCCTGTTCCATCAGGGCAAGCACCGCCTCACCGATCCGTTTGATGACAGCTTCTGCTCCGGTCTCTGCCTCCGTAGGAATCACAGTTGAAGTCAGCAGCTGCTGGTTAACATCTACCAGACCGATCTTCGTATCGGTTCCGCCGATATCGATACCTACTCTGACAGGGCCTGCTTTTTCACGGATGGAAGTTACCAGCGCGTCACAGCTTCCGGCAATGGTGTAGCTGCCGCTTCCTGCAGGAAGGAACAGGCTGTCGCCTTTTTTATAGGAAACGGTCTCGTCCCCGCAGGTAATCGTTCCTTCCCCGTCCAGCATCAGGATGCTGACAAAGGAATCATCTGTTACGGTACCTTCCATTTTCTTCATCATACAGCCGTCCAGATTCAGCTTGTCCACGGTAAAATAATCGCAGTCCGCCACATGAGGATAGCTGCTGCCGCTTTTTACGATAGGCACGCGGTTTGTGACAGCAAGGGCCTTTTCAATGTGAAGGTCTCTCTTTTTGCCGTCTTTTCCCACACGGCCGTAATCGTATACGCGGTAGGTCACGTTGGAGTTCTGCTGGATCTCCGCAATGAGAATATTTTCTCCGATGGCGTGAATGGTGCCGGATTCGATGAAAAGTACATCCCCTTTATGCACCGGTACGGCATTGAGCACTTCCAGAAGGGTATCCTCCTCGATCCTCTTTGCAAATTCCTCTTTGCTGATCTCCTTTTTGAATCCGTAGTACAGGAATGCGCCTTCCTTTGCATCCATGATGTACCACATCTCAGTCTTTCCATACTGGCCTTCATTTTTCAGGGCGTATTTATTGTCCGGGTGAACCTGGATGGAAAGGTTCTGTTTTGCATCGATAAATTTGATCAGGATGGGGAAATCACGGAACCGTCTGCAGTGATTTCCCAGCACCTGTTTTCCTTCTTTTTCAATATATTCTTCCAGAGTCAGTCCTGCAAAGGGGCCGTTTACGATGGTGGAAGGGCCGTCGGGATGGCAGGAAAGCTCCCATGACTCCGCCAGAATGTCCCCGTCATATTCGATTCCGTATTCCTCTGCCAGACGGTGTCCGCCCCAGAGGTAATCCTTACAGGCCGGCTTTAATTTTAACACACTCATGATATCCTCCATCTTACTTTGCCAGATTTTCCACTGCTTCTGTCAATTTTGCCAGCTTTTCGGATGCGTCCGCATCACTGCTGCCTTTTACGCCGATATAGAACTTGATCTTGGGTTTCGTACCGGAGGGACGGATGCAGCACCATGCGTCATCCTGCAGTTCGAAGTACAGTACGTTGGATCTGGGAAGTCCTGTTTCCTTTACTTCATCAGAACCGGTATTGATCAGTTTATTCTCTCTGTAATCACGGAACTGCAGCACCTTCAGGCCGCCAACTTCCGCGGGAATGTCATTTCTGATGGATTCCATCATTTCCGCGATCTTCTTTGCACCGTCCTGTCCCTTCAGGGTTACGGTGCAGAGACCTTCTTTGTAGTAACCGTATTTTTCAAACAAGGTGCGCATCTGGTCGCACAGAGTAATGTTATTGTGTTTGCACCATGCAGCCACTTCGCACAGAGCCATAACGGCAACAACCGCATCCTTGTCTCTTGCATGGGTTCCCACCAGACAGCCGTAGCTTTCTTCGTAACCAAACAGGTATTCGTTGGATACTTCCCCGCGGGCTTTTGCCTGCTCGAAGAACTTGATCTGCTCACCGATGTATTTGAAGCCGGTCAGAGTTTCGATCAGCTTCACGCCGTAAGCCTTTGTGATTTCCTTTGACATCTTGCCGGAAACGATGGTGGTAACAACCGCACCGTTTTCAGGCAGGATGCCCATGGTCTTTTTCTGGGAAAGGATGTACTCCAGGATCAGCATACCGGACATGTTGCCGGTAAAGCTCATGTATTCGCCGGTTTCGCTATCCTTTGCGTAAACACCGAGGCGGTCTGCATCGGGGTCGGTTGCCAGAACGATATCCGCATCCACTTCCTTCGCCAGCTTCAGGGCCAGAGCAAAGGCATTCTTATCCTCTGGATTGGGATAGGAAACAGTAGGGAAATTGCCGTCAGGCAGCTCCTGTTCCTTTACCACATAAACCTGCTCAAATCCCAGTTCCTTCAGCACGCGGCGTACAGGCAGATTGCCGGTTCCGTGAAGAGGAGTGTACACGATCTTCAGGTTCTTTGCCTCTTCCCTGATGATCTCGGGACGAAGCGCCAGCTTTTTCAGTGCTTCCATGTAACGGTCATCTATTTCGGAACCGATCACTTCGTAAAGACCTGCTGCCTTTGCTGCTTCCACCGTCATGGTCTTCACCTGTGCATAATCAGTGATGGCATTTACTTCCCCGATGATCTGCTCATCTTTGGGGTATGTAATCTGTGCGCCGTCTTCCCAGTAAACCTTGTAGCCGTTGTATTCAGGCGGATTATGGCTGGCCGTTACCACAATACCTGCCGTACAGCCCAGTTCTCTCAATGTGAAAGACAGCATGGGAGTGGGACGCAGTGAAGGGAAAATATACGCCTTAATGCCGTTGGCAGCCAGACACAGAGCAGCTTCTTCAGCAAACTCCGGTGACATGTTCCGGGAATCAAAAGCAATAGCAACGCCTTTGGCCTGCGCATTTTCCTTAATAATAAAATTAGCCAGACCCTGAGTTGCCTTTCTCACGGTATAAATATTCATCCGATTCGTACCGGCACCGATAATACCTCTCAAACCACCCGTGCCAAACTCCAGATCCCTGTAAAAACGTTCTTCAATCTCATTCGCATCATCCGCGATGCCTCTCAACTCAGCCTTCGTATCCTCATCAAAATAAGCATCCTCAAGCCAGAAATTATAAGTATCTCTTGCGCTCATCACACATCTCCATTTCCCCTGATCTATCCATATAAATAAATCAGGCAATTTCAATTAACTTCAATCAATTTATATATATATATTCCCCATACAGTTCAGAACTTTATCTGCCTGAGAAAACAACAACCTACGGCGGCCGGACGGCAGGAATCTCCTGTTAAGGGGACCATTGAAAACGCCGGTGCTTAGCGAGCAGGCTGCCAAAGGCGGTCTGCGAGTTTAGCATCCGCTGCGTTTTCACCTGAGCGAAAGCGGGTCCCCGTACAGAAGATACCTGCCGTCTGGCCTCGCTCTGTATATCTCTCAGGCAAAGCAAAGTCTGAACTGTTATTTTAATCCGTTATCAGTGACAGCAGATAGAAGGGGCTCCGGTCCTCTTCTCCTGCTTCTACGATCTCAATTTCCACGGTATGCATACCGGCTTCTCCGTGATGCATCACCTTCTGAAGATACAGGCAGTCACCCCATGTTTCTTCAAAATTGCCGTCCAGAATCACGGCCTGTGCTTCCTGTCCGTCCACAACCACCTTTGCGATCGGTGAAGGCTTGCTGATGGTTTTTCTGTACTGTACGGCAAGGCAGGAACAATTCAGCTGAAATGTGATCCGGTCTCCCACCTTTGATGCGGTCCATCCGTTTTTAAAGAAATCCAGATGGCCCATCTTCTCACGGGGATCGGCACGGAATCCGTCAAGAACCGGCGTGCTGTTCGTGATATTGAACAGCTTTGCCTGCTCATAGGCATTGGCTGTCACAGGTGCGGGAATTACTGCTTCTTCAATGGAAACTGCCGCTGCAGCTGTCATATCTGCCATTTCCTTAATCTTTTCCAGACAGCTGCAGATTTCAGCCGCCACCAGACCGTGTCCCTTATCATTAGGATGGAGATTATCCGGTGTCAGTTCTTCTCTTGTATACTCACGTTTCATAATTCTCTGATAAATGGTATCTTTTACGCTGACATGGGGAATACCGTAATAATCTGCCAGCACATTGTGGAAATCCTGTGCGTTGATACCTGTGTCGTAATATACATTGTTCAGTACAACAACCGCCGGATGAGAAGGCCAGCTAAGGATCCGGCGAAGCACACCTTCGTAGGTTTCCTGAAAGAACAGTCCATCCTTTTCATCATCATTCACACTGAAATCCACCACAACAAAATCCGGCTGATACATCAGCAGATCCTTTTCCACTCTTGCTGCACCGAAATGAGAACTGGTGCCGCCGATTCCGCCGTTTACATAATGGAATTTTGCCTGCGGGAATGTATTTTCCCACCACTGAAATACACGGTATGCATAACACAGCTCGGGTTTTGTGGAGAGACTTCCCTGGGTAATGGAGCCTCCGAAGAATCCGATGGTCAGCTCCTTTCCGTCACGGGCTGCCTTCATACATCTGATCAGTCTGTTTCTGTTTATTTCACTCATTTTTCCGCCTTTCCAAAAAGAGGAAGCCCGCGGGCTTCCTCCTTCTTTCTGTGATTCCACAAACCGCTTACGGTTCGGTCAGCCAGATTTCATCACCCAGAGAACGGATAAATTCACATAATTCATCTGACATCCGATCTGCTTCCGGAATACGGATATGGCCCTTTGTGCCGCTTCCGTTATTGCTGTACAGGAAATGATACAGGTTCTTATCCTGCAGCTTCCGGCAGATTTCCTCGATTGCCTCATCCCATTCCACCGAATGTTCCAGAATCGTTGTTTTCAGGATGATCACCGATTTGGGATAAATTTCTCTTATTTTCCGTACAAAGGCTTCATAATGTTCCTTCCATACGGCTGCTTTTTCTCCGGTCGGATCTTCATGCATATAATCCTCCGGATGGTTGTCATTCTGCCCGATGGCGATAATAACCACATGGGGTATGTACTGACTGAAATCCCACTTTTTCTGCTTGCCCAGACGGGGGCTGTATTCAATACAGTCATAGGCATGTTCCATACCCATATATCCGGGCGGTGCAAAATACCCGGTTCCATCCAGAAGGGCGATTCCGCCCTGTGCGATATCATGAAGCTCTGCTCCCAGCTTTCTTGCGGTCATCCATGAATAGGAATACCAGCTGTTGGAATATTCTCCGTTGTGCTCCGGATCCGGCTGTCCCACATAATCCACCGCTTCGGAAACCTCCCCGGCAGATACGCTGTCACCAAAAACCTCAATTCTTCTTTCAGGCTTTTCTTCCACTTTTTCCAGTACACAGTCATCATCCACCTCGAAACCATAGAAGGTAAAGGTATGACAGGAATCCTGGCGTTTAAACAGCAAAAGTTCATGAACATCCTTATCCTGATCGACCGGGATTCCAATCGTTGCTTTTCCTTCCACGGGAAGCAGCAGCTTTCCCTGCTCTCCGTCCAGAATATACCCCAGATAGTTATTCCAGCAGTCGCGGTGGTTTTCCACCACGACCTTCAGTGTCTTTCCGGTAAAATTCATCTTTACATAAGAAGCAGGAAATACAAACACCGGCGCATTTTTATTTTCAAAATCAATTCTTCCGCTGTACTGCAGATATCCGTTTTCCGGTAAAATCAGCATGGCCACACTCTCCTAACGAACGCCCAGTTCTGTATCTTCAGGACGAACAACGCTGTTGTTCTTGATATAATCAATGATCTCATCCAGTTCGGTAAATGCCAGACATACATAGCTGTCAGCAGCGCCGTAGTAGATGGCGATCTTTCCTGTTTCGGAATCATGAAGAGTTGCGCAGGGGAAGCATACATTCGGTACGAATCCTCTTTCTTCATACCACATTTCAGGTGTCAGCAGGAAATTCTGGCATCTGTATTTTACTTTGGAGGGTTCATCGATATCGAGGATAGCACCGCCGATGGAATATACGTAGCCGTTGCAGGTTCCTGTTACGCCGTGGTAGAACAGAAGCCAGCCTTCGCTTGTTTCAATGGGAGCTGCTCCGCCGCCGATCTTTACGGATTCCCACCATTCAGGGCTCTTGCCCATTACGTGACGGTGTTTGCCCCAGTAAACCATGTCGGGACTTTCGCTTATGAAGATATCACCGAAGGGGGTATGGCCGCTGTCGGAAGGTCTGGAAAGCAGTTTGAACTTGCCGTCGATCTTTCTGGGGAACAGAACCGCATTTCTGTTGAAGGGGATGAAGGGATTTTCAATTCTTGTAAATGTCTTGAAATCCGTTGTTTTTGCCATACCGATAGATGCGCCGTAGAAATCCTGGCACCACATTATATAGTAGGTATCATCAACCTTGACCAGTCTGGGGTCGTATGCGTAAACAGGCATGAAGGGTTCGCCGTTTTCATCTACGAAGGGAATCTTGTTTTCCTCAAAGTTCCAGTGGATGGCATCTTCACTGCGTCCCAGATAAATGTAGGGGATACCGTTTGTCTGTTCACCGCGGAATACACCGATGAATTTACCTTCATAGGGAACAACTGCGCTGTTGAAGATTCTTGCCACGTTCTTCACGGGATTGCGGTCGATCACGGGGTTTTCCGTATATCTCCAGATGGGAGCGCCGGTCAGATTTTCAGGTTTGTCCTGCCAGGGTACGTTGGGCAGTGCGGGTGTTAACATTTTATATTTGCTCATGGTTTGATCTCCTTGGCTTGATTTGTAACTGTTCAGAGCCAAGCAGATTTGTACAAAAAGTGCGATGAATGCTTGCATTCAGGAGTACTTTTTCGTACAAATCTATTTGGCGGATACGCCACACCGAGGAAACACACCGTGTTTTCGAAGTTGGCTCTGAACAGTTACCTTGATTTTAAGATT
>JAQYDI010000159.1 GCA_028724245.1 Lachnospiraceae bacterium | reverse complement strand
CGATGAAGAGCCCATCACCTGCCGTCCCGCTGATCTGATTCCGCCCGAACTGGACAAACTGGAGGCAGAAATGGCCCAGTGGAAGGAACAGGATGAAGATGTTCTGTCCTACGCACTGTTCCCTCAGGTAGCAGTGGAATTTTTCAAGGATAGAGAAGCGAAAAAAACAAAAATTGATCCTTCTATGGCGGATGAGAAAAACAAGGCTTATCCGGTATAGATGGTTTACGGCTTCTGTTGCTGATGAACTTCGGTGAAAGCCGGCGAAAGGAGATCAGGATGTCAGAATATTATATTTCACAAATCGATCCGGGAGATTATAGAGGATTTGCTTCGGTGGATGAACTGTTGAATGCGGAAGGCATTCGAAGAGATGCCAATCTGGATTATACCTGTGCCATGTTTGATGAGAATATGCGGGTAATTGCAACAGGCAGCTGTTATGGAAATACTCTTCGCTGTATGGCGGTGAGCAGTCTGCATCAGGGAGAGGGGTTGATGAATGAAATCGTATCCCATCTGATGGCAGTTCAGGTTTCCAGAGGAAATACCCATGTATTTCTCTATACAAAGTGTCAGTCTGCAGATTTTTTCAGCAGTCTGGGATTTTATGAAATTGTCCGCATTGACAAAAGCATCGTATTTATGGAAAACCGCCGTACCGGATTTGCAGATTATCTGCAGAAACTGTCAGCCGGCAGGGCAGAGGCAGTTAGAGCTGGTTCCGGAAATACCCTTGAAAATACTTCCGAAAATGCTTCCGGGGCAAAGATTGCTGCTGTGGTCATGAATGCAAATCCATTCACTTTGGGACATCAGTATCTGGTGGAGAAGGCGGCATCGGAAAATGATATTCTGCATCTGTTTCTTGTCAGTGAAGACAGCAGCCTGATTCCTTTCGAAGTCAGAAAAAAGCTGGTAATGGAAGGGACTGCTCATATTGCCAATATCTGTTATCATGACAGCGGCCCTTATATCATCAGCAATGCTACATTTCCCAGTTATTTCCAGAAAGATGAGAATGCTGTTATTGAAAGTCATGCCCTGCTGGATCTGACAGTGTTTGAGCAGATTGCCGAACGGCTGGGGATTACAGCAAGGTATGTGGGAGAGGAACCAACAAGTCTGGTAACCGGAATCTACAATCAGATCATGCAGGAGAAACTTCCCGAAAAAGGAATCCGCTGTGTAGTGGTTCCGCGGAAACAATGTGACTGCAGCGATGATATAATCAGTGCTTCTGCAGTGCGCAGGGCGATTCAGGAAAATGACCTTTCTGTTCTGGAGAGCATGCTGCCCCGGACAACACTGGAGTATTTCTTCAGTGAAGAATCAAAACCGGTAAGAGAACGTATACAAAAAGCCGGAAATGTTGTACACTACTAAAAAATACTGAAAAAAATCCGAACCGCGGAAATGCTGAATCCTGCAGGTTCGGATAATGCAGTTGAGGGAGGAACAGCCATGGAAGGAACAGAAGTCATACTGACTGATATGCTGCAGTGTAGAGAACGGCGTGCAGAGATTCAGAATCAATACATCAAGAAATACAATTGTCCGGTTTTATCATTTTGTATGAATATCCCAGGGCCCGTGAAAACGAATCATCAGATTCGGAAAGCGTTTGAGCAGGGAATGGAAGCACTTTTCGACGCGCTTTCCGCACAGAATATCGTAATACGTGAACGGATGGAAATTCATGAAAAAACCGGCGATGAGCTGCTCATGGCAGTAGACTGCCGGGCAGATCTGATGAAGAAAATCACGGAGGAAATCGAAGAAATACATAAATTTGGGCGTCTTTTTGATATGGATGTAATCGATATGGATGGAACCAAATTATCAAGAAAGACTTATCGGAAGTGTCTGATCTGTGACTGTCAGGCGCAGGAATGCTCACGAACACGGAAGCATTCCATTGAGGAGATGCAGAAACGCATAGAGGAGATTCTGTCAACGGATCGGAATAGCTGACGAAAACAGGATTTTTCCATACAATTGCTGCAGTAGCAGTAAATAAGAACTTCGCAGAAGAAGGTGTAAATTTTACTTTCTCTCTGCGAAGTTTTTTGATTTGCATTGCCTCCCGGTATACAGGCTTGAAAAAACGTACTCTTTGTGGTTATAATGGGGTAAAACAATATGAAATCAGAAGAGGCGTATTCTGAGGACAGAGCAAAATAAACGCCTGAAACATCAAAAGGGGAAAGGAGTCACATATATGGGGGTTTATCTGAATCCGGGTAATGATGCATTTCGTGAAACGGTTAATTCGGAGATTTATGTTGATAAAACCGGTTTGCTGGAGTATACGAACCGCGTTATGGAAACAGAGGATAAATATATCTGTGTGAGCAGACCGCGCCGTTTTGGCAAATCAATTGCAGCTAAAATGCTTGCCGCATATTATGACCGTTCATGTGATTCACACACGATTTTCGATAAACTGGAGATCGCAAAGACTGCTTCTTACGAGGATAAAATCAATCAGTCGGATGTGCTGTATCTTGATATCTCATGGTTCAGAACGAATGCCGGTTCTGCAGATAGAGTAGTATCGATGATTCAGAGAACCGTTATACGGGAACTGCAGATGGCCTACCCTGAGGCAGTTGATTCTGATAACGGTTCTCTTCCCATGGTTCTTGCAGATATCAATTCCGTAACCAGAACAAAATTTGTTGTGATCATTGACGAATGGGATTGCCTTTTCAGGGAAGACAGAATGGACAGAAAATCCCAGGAAGAGTATATTGAACTGCTTCGTGGATTGTTTAAAGGGGGGCCTTCGCAGAAATTTATCAAACTGGCTTATCTGACAGGAATTCTGCCAATTAAAAAATACGGAACACAGTCTGCGCTGAATAATTTTAAAGAATATACCATGGTAAAGCCTCTGCTGCTGGCAGAATATGTTGGTTTTACGGAAGCAGAGGTGCAGATACTTTGCAGAAAATATCATATGGATTTTTCAGAAGCGAAACAGTGGTATGATGGGTATTCTTTTAATAGGGTAAAGTCCGTATACAGCCCCAATTCCGTGGTACAGGCCATGCGTTATCAGGAATTTGGCAATTATTGGACGGAAACGGAAACATATGAGGATCTTAAGACATACATCAACATGAACTTTGATGGACTGAGGGATGCTGTAATTTCCATGATCGGTGGAGGAAGATGTCGGATTTCCACGAGAAAGTTTCAAAATGATATGGCAAATATCAAAAACAGAGATGATGTAATGACACTTCTTGTTCATCTGGGCTATCTGGCTTTTGACGAAAAAACTAGTGAAGTATATATACCCAATCAGGAAGTATCTGACGAATTTGCAAATGCAGTAGAAGATGGAGGATGGGAAGCGCTTGCAAATGCAATCAGAGATTCTTCAGATTTACTGGATGCAACAATTCATTGTGATGAAGCAGCTGTGGCAGCAGGAATTGATAAGATTCATACAGAAAATACTTCTATATTATCTTACAATAATGAACAGTCGCTCAGTTGTGTGATTACGATTGCCTATTACAGTGCCAGAAAAGATTACATGATCAGCCGAGAATTGCCGACAGGTAAGGGATTTGCTGATATGGTATTTATTCCACGGAGAGAAAAAAGTATACCGGCTCTTATTATAGAACTAAAATGGAATCAGTCGGCGCAGGGGGCAATCGCTCAAATTAAAAACAGATGTTATGCAGGGGCATTATCCGGTTATACAGGTGACATATTAATGGTAGGAATCAACTACGATAAAAAAATGAAGAAGCATACCTGTATGATTGAAAAATGGGATGGCATCTGAATTTAAGTGCGAAAGTGAGGTGAAGTTACATGGCTGGTTTCTGGTTTTTTATGCTGATGTGCAATTTATTGATTCCCGCATGTATGATTGGTTTCGGATGGTACTTCCGAAAAAAGGCACCTGGGCAGATCAATATGCTGTTCGGATACCGGACGCCGCGGTCTGCGAAAAACAGGGATACCTGGAAATTTGCACATCATTACTTTGGCAGGCTGTGGTACCGGCTGGGGATGGTTCTGCTGCCGGTTACGGTGGCGGCTATGCTGCCTCTGCTGGGGAAAAGTATTGATACAATTGGAATTTACGGAAGTATCCTGTCAGGGATTCAGATCGTGATCATGCTGCTTCCCATCTGGTTTACGGAATCGGCTCTGAAGCGTACATTTGATGAAGATGGGAATCGGCGCAGCTGATGGTATTCAGGCTGGAGCATGGACACCGGGCGGAAAATGCTGAGGAAAAGAGTAAAGTACATAAAGTAGTAAAGAAAAGAGGAAGGATTAAAAGGGAGCGTGACGTGCTATGACGGAAAGTAAGATTGGTTTTATCATCTGGGCTGCTGTGGGAGTGCTGTTTTTTGCAATTGGAATTCATGCTTTTTTTGCAGGAAAGCCTGTGGGTTTCTGGGCAAATGCGAAGACACCGGAGATTGAAGATGTGAAAGCTTACAACCGGGCTGTGGGAACGGCTTTTCTGGCTTACGGCGGGGTTTTTATCTTTCTGGGGCTGCCGCTTCTGGTGGAACCGGATCTTATGATTTTTTCAACGATCGGTGTGATGTTTGCAACTATTTTTCTCATGGCTGTGTATATGAAGGTGGAACAGAAATACAGAAAAAAGCAGTAGCAATCCGGCGGATGCATCCGAAGGATTATCCGTTGGGAGAACGATGAAATAATGGCACATACATTCAGTAATTTTTTAACGGAAGAGGAGAAAAAAAACGCTCCGAAGATGACCTGGCCCATGGCAAAGCGCATTCTGGGCTATGTGAAACCTTATTGGAAACAGGTGCTGCTGGCGCTGGCGGCCATTACTGCTTCCGCATTTCTGACTTTGTATCCGTCGATTCTGGCAGGACAGATCATTGATGACGGCCTGATCGGGCGGGATTTTCACCGGCTGGTGGAGCTGATTTTACTGTCACTGGCGGTGCTGATTGCTTCGGATTTTCTGACCATGCTGGTCAGCTATCTGAATATATGGAACGCGCAGAAGGTTACCTATGATATGAGAAATACCATGTACCGACATCTTCAGAAGATGAGTCAGCGCTTTTTCACCAACAGCAGGCAGGGGGATATCATCACCCGTATGACCAGTGATATTGACGGGGTTCAGAATGTTATCGCCAATACGTGTTCCAAGGCCCTGAGCAATGTGGCAACGCTGGTGCTGGCGGTGGCGGCCATGATGCAGAAAAGCTGGCAGCTGGCGGTGATCGGTATGATCATCGTGCCGCTTTTTTCCATTCCTATCAAGAGGGCCGGGAAGATGCGCTGGTCGGTTACGCTGAAGGCGCAGTCCTGCAACGATGAGATCAACCAGATACTCAATGAGACCATGTCCTCAAGCGGCCAGCTGCTGGTCAAATTGTTTTCAAATGAGGAATATGAGTATGACCGGTACCGGGAGGCCAATGACCGTCTGGTTAAGCTGAATATCAAGGAAAGCGTGGTGGGACGGTGGTTTCGGACGGTGCTGTCCACATTTACCAATGCGGGCCCCATGCTGATCTATCTGGCAGGCGGGATTCTGATGATCCTTTACGGGAATACGGATGTGACCGTGGGTGATGTGACGGTGATGGTGACTTTACTGGGGAAAATGTATCTGCCGCTGAATCAGCTTTTGAATCTGCAGGTGGATATTACCCGCAGCATGGCGCTGTTCGGCAGGATTTTTTCCTATCTGGATATGCCCGCAGAGATCGATAATGCGCCTGATGCAGTGACGCCCCGGCCTTTTCGCGGGATTGTGGATTTCAGGCAGGTATGCTTTTCCTATGATGGGACTCAGCAGATTCTTCATGATATCAGCTTTTCCGTGAAGGAGCATCAGATGGCGGCCATCGTAGGTCCCAGTGGCTGCGGTAAATCGACGATCATCAGCCTGATCCTGCGGCTGTATGATGCGACAGCGGGAGAGGTGGCTGTCAGCGGTGTGGATGTGCGCAGGCTGGATCTGCAGGAGCTTCGGAGGCATATCGGCGCTGTGACGCAGGATACGTATCTCTTCAACGGAACCATACGGGAGAATCTTCTTTATGCGAAACAGGATGCCACGGAAGAGGAACTGATAGATGCCTGCAGGCGGGCGCAGATCCATGATTTTATCACATCACTGCCTGACGGATACGATACCCGGGTGGGAAACCGGGGCATGAAGCTGTCAGGCGGCGAAAAGCAGAGAATCTCCATTGCAAGAGTGATTCTGAAGGATCCTTCGATCATTATTTTCGACGAAGCAACCTCTGCTCTGGATTCTCTTTCGGAAAACAGCATTCAGGAGGCCATAGAACCGCTGCTTCACGACCGCACCAGCATCGTAATCGCCCACCGGCTGAGCACCATCGTATCGGCGGACCGTATTTTCGTTGTGGAGCACGGGAGAATCGTGGAGGAAGGCACCCACAAAGAACTGGTTTCGCAGGGCGGCGTGTATGCAGAGCTTTATGAAACACAGTTTAAGGCAGCCGCAGAAGACACAGCGGATCTGTATGAAGATGAGATATGATGATACAGCTCAGCCTGTCACATAATTAAAAATCAGGATTCCTCCCGAAACGATCAGCAGGATATACACCAGTTTCAGGAAGGCTTCCTGATTCAGGCGCCTGCTGATCTTATTGCCTGCCCAGATGGCGGCGAATACGGGGATCATGGTGATCAGCACCAGTTTATTGACATAGGGAGTGTACATGCCCTTCTGATACATCTGAAAGGCAAGAAAGATATTCAGCACCGTCCAGATGGAGGATACGGTTGCGCGGAATTCTTTCTTGTCTTTCATGGCTGCTGTGGCATAAATCACCAGAAACGGTCCGCCGGAGGTGAACATGGCCTGCATGATGCCGGAGGCAAACAGGGCCAGATAGGTGACCGGAACCGGCAGTTCTCCCTTCGATTTCACCAGCAGTTTTTTGAGGCCGATTAAAACAACGATGATGCCGTAGAGAAGCATCAGATAACGGACAGGACAGTAGTCGTAGATCCACAGTCCGAAAACGACGCCGATCGACATGAAAAACAGAATAATCCCCAGTTTTTTCCAGTTGATGTATTTCAGATTCTGAAAGGTTACGATCAGCGTGGAAAACCAGAAAATCAGGGTGATGGCTGCTCTGGCATCGGCGATTCCGAGCAGAGCAATTGCCGGCGGCATCGCAAGGGGGCCGCCGGCAAATCCTGTAATTGTCTGTATGATGTTCGATGCGGCTAAAATCAGAATAAAAAGAATCTCTTTTGTCATCTTATTTTACCCGTCCATCCTTTTGCTAACCGATCAGTGCTGCCAGAGATGTCAGGAAGCTTGAGAAGTTGCGGTAGCAGATGAAGCAGCATACGATGATGATCACAACACCGAGAATGTTGCTGAAGATACCGTTTTTAAACTGTCCCATACTCTTTGAATTCACACAGTAGATAACGAAGAAGGCAATCAGAGGAAGGATGATTGCGTTTGCAGCCTGTGCTACAAGGATCAGCTGTGTAGGGCTGCTTCCCAGTGCAATGGCGATGACTGCGCCGATGATGATAACTGCCAGCCAGATGCCCTTGAATTTCATGGACTTCATATCCTTGCCCATGCCCAGCGCGCCGGTGGTTGCAAATGCAGCGGATAAAGGTGCTGTGATTGCGGAGGTAAAGCCGGCTGCCAGAAGGCCGATGGCGATGAAATATTTTGCCCAGGAGCCAAGGATGGGTTCTACTGCTTTTGCCATGTCAGCGCCGTTGGCGATTTCCGCACCGGTTCCGTACAGGTTTGCAGATGCAGCGATGATGATCATCATGGACACGATGCCGCCCAGACCGATGGAAAGAGCAGTATCGATACGTGCATTGACGATATCCTCTTTATTGCCGCTGGTCCATCTTTCAGAGGACGAAGATGCATGCAGGAACAGATTGTAGGGAACAACGGTGGTACCGATCAGTCCGACTACGGTCATCAGGTCATTCTCACCCATGGAAGGAACGAACAGGCCTTTGATGACAGCACCCCAGTCGGGAGAGGATGCGATTGCCGTAACAATGAAAACTGCGGACATGATCAGAACGATGGCTGTCAGAACCTTTTCAATTCTCTTGTAGTTGCCGCTCCAGAGCAGGAAAATGGCAAGCAGGGAAATGACAAGGACAACGATCCATGTCTGCAGACCGGGGAAGATAACCTGCAGACCCAGGATACCGCCGGTGATGTTGCCGGTTTCATAAGCACTGTTGCCCACAAAAATGGCAACGATGACGATGAAAATGGCGATTCCTTTCAGAACGGGGTTTACGATACGCTCGCGGATATTTTCGCCAAGACCTTTCTGTGTTACAATACCCAGCCTTGCGGCCATCTCCTGAAAGACGATGGTGGCAATGGTTGAGAACAGCATGGCCCAGAGAAGTGTGTAGCCGCTGTTTGCACCTGATTTGGTACAGGTTGTTACGGTACCGGGTCCGATAAAGGCAGCTGCAACCAGCGCACCGGGACCGATGTTTTTGAGTCTTTCTACAAATTGGCTCATATGATCTCCTCCTGTAAAGTAGATTGGTAACCGTTTGGCTTTGGCCGAACGGTTCGGTATGTCTCACAAAAATTGATGTGGGTCATACTAGGGCGTGTTTGAAAAAACAATGAATATCGTTATTTTAACCAAACCAGAATGGATGCGATTGCGATGAAACCAAGATAAGTACATGCCAATTTATCATATCTGGTCGCAATCCGCCGGTATGATTTGATTTTATTAAAGAATACTTCTACCAGATGACGTTCTTTGTATAAATACCAGTCACAATGGCGCTGAAATACCGCATTCTTTTTAGACGGAATTGTGGGCTCACCTCCACGATCATAAATGTAATCTATAATCTTATTCGTATCATAACCACGATCGGCTGCAATCTGGCTGCCCGTTATGTCAATAGATTCCAGTAAAGGAATCGCATATTGACTGTCGTGTTTTTGACCTTCGCTCAGGATAATAGATACAGGATTTCCGTAAGCATCTACTGTTACATGGATTTTACTGCTTGGTCCTCCTCGACTTCGTCCAATTTCATTGGAAGGCCCCCTT
Source organism: Lachnospiraceae bacterium (assembly GCA_028724245.1). Taxonomy (GTDB): domain Bacteria; phylum Bacillota; class Clostridia; order Lachnospirales; family Lachnospiraceae; genus TWA4. The sequence goes on along the minus strand of JAQYDI010000159.1, from coordinate 551 downwards.
TTTTTGCACCAGCACTATGCTGATGGGCCTGAACAATGGAACTGTCCATAAACAGTTCATCCAGTTCTGCGTCAAGGCTCAGAACATGAAAGATATTATCAAGAATGCCATCATCAATCCATTTGCGGAAGCGGCTGTAAACAGTTTCCCATGGACCATAACGCTCCGGGAGATCGCGCCAGGGAGCACCACTCCGTGCAATCCAGACCATGGCATTTAATATCATTCGGTTATCTTTGGACGGGCGTCCACGTTTTCCACTTTTTTCAGGAGGCAGAAGATCTTTGATACGATTCCATTCCTGATCGGTTAATTCGTAGCGTCTTAACATAAAAATCACGCCCCTTTTCTTTTATTTTACCATGAGAAAAGGACTTTTTCGAGATTTTTGTGCATTATTTATTTTTCAACACTGAAACCTCATTTTTTACGTAATAGGTCTATTCCAAGAGTATGCAGAATCTCCTGAGTTTTCTTCTGGATAGCAGAAATTTTGAATTCCGAATCATCGCTGATAGTTACTCTGTAAATGTTTTTGGTCAGTTTTAAAA
>JAQYDI010000158.1 GCA_028724245.1 Lachnospiraceae bacterium | reverse complement strand
TGCCTTAAAAATTTGAATAAATCTCGATTAGTATCTACATATTGCATATTTAATCGCTTTATATATTGTCTCGTCGGATATTCAATTAAAACATTTTCATCATATCCCATCCAGATACTATATTGACCATTTTTACTATTTGTGTAACGTATAAGCACAACGCCATCCTTAACACAGCCGCCAAATGTGCTCAAGAGACATTCTTCCGTTACATCACAAATGGTTGCAGTAATTTCAATAAAATCCGCATCAGTATATGCATTATAATCACTATCGTTCAGCTCCAAATCACGTTCACTGAGCGATTTATCAAACAAAAGTCTCATTGCATATAGTAGATTTGTTTTTCCAACATCATTTGCACCGATTATCAAAGTCTTTGGCTGAAATACTATTTCTTCATCCTCAAAATTACGAAACCCCTTAATATGTACTTTTTCTATCCTCATATTGCTGTACTCCAATCATATTAGTCTGTTTTCCGTTATTTACATTTTACCATATAATTATAAACAAACGAAGAGCTGAGTTCTCAAACCCAGCTCTTTAAACACTTATTTGTAAATTACTTCCCTAACCATTACTTCCTCAGCCATCTCTTTCAGCATATTCATATGACCTGTCCAAGCCATAGCATCCATTTCTTTTTCCGGTACCGGATTCTTTTCCAGCAGTCCAGCCATAATGACTGCCACTCTTTTCTCCGCAATCTCCTGCACTTCATACAGATGCGGAAATAGTTGTTCCGTCAGCACCAGATCATCAAAAAGTATAGGATTATGCTCCTGTATGAACGCCCTACGCATCCGACCATATTTTCCAATAGATCGTTCTTCGTCAGGGAGCTTTAAATCCGGAATGCAGTAATCTCCTGCCAACACATAATTGATACCGTTAATATTCATTTTGTTTTCCATGAACTTGACCTCGATTTCATAATTTTTGTCACATCGAGACTCACTGGTGTAGTTGTGGTGTAGTAGCACCACCCTCAAGTCAGAAAAACCTTGATATTACTGGATTTTTAGAGATTTCTACAGATAATGCCGTGACATGCAAAAGAACAGGACCGATGAACTGTGAGTTTTCCTTCAAGTTCACCGGCCCTGCGGCTGTGTATCCGTTTTTTCTATGGCAGGGCATGTCCATGCCCACATCCTTCCAACTATCTTAATTTCCCATATTCTTCATCCGAAACTGCTTCGCACCACTCACTTGAACACGCTTCTCCCGGTACTTCCATTGCCAGATGAGAAAACCATTCATCCGGTGCTGCCCCGTGCCAGTGTTTTACTTCTGCGGGAATATTGATGCAGTCACCCGGCTTCATCTCTATCGCTTCTTTTCCTTCTTCCTGATAATAGCCCCGGCCGGCAACGCATACCAGTATCTGACCGCCGCCGCTCTTTGCATGATGGATATGCCAGTTGTTTCTGCATCCCGGCTCAAATGTCACGTTAAAAATACCCACCTGCTCTGTGGAAACAGGTGCCAGAAAGCTTCTGCCGACAAAAAACGGTGCAAAGGCGTCATTCGGCTCCCCGATGGGAAATACCATGGATTTTGCATGTGCTCTCATGGCTTCGTCTTCATAAGGCAGATCACCTTCATCCGACGTCCACACTTCTTTTGCCAGATTAAATACAGCCCATCCTTTCGGCCATCCCACATAAAATGCCGTATGGGTAATGATTGCTGCAATTTCCTTCTGCGTAACTCCATGATCCTTTGCATTCTGTAAATGATAAATCAGCGAAGAATCGGTAATACCGGAAGACATCAGTGCCACAACGGTAATAATACTTCTGGTTTTTACATCGATATCCTGATTATTCCAGTTCTCCCCAAAAAGCACATCATCATTGAAATGTGCAAATTGCGGTGCAAATTCTGAAAGTGCTTTTCTTCCTGCGGTCTGTACGATTTTTTCCATGCTGCAATTCCTCCCTGCTGCTTTTTCTCTCTGCAGCTTGTTCTCTCTGCTGCATTTTCTTCGTGCTGCTTTTTCTTCCTGCTGCGATCAGCCTTCTTTTACAATGTCTTTACCCATTCACTGATTTCCCGTGCAGATGCTCCATTCATGAGTTTTCCTTCTTTGATCAATGCACCCGGTGCAGAGGGCTGTAATTCCCGTACCGTATTTCCAAATCCGCTTCCGCCTGATGTAGCAAAAAGAACGATTTTTTTACCGGAAAAGTCATATGCTTCCAGAAATGTATTTACGATAGTCGGTGCCACATACCACCAGATGGGGAATCCCAGAATGATCTCATCATAAGCGGCAATGTCGATATCAGAAGCTGCGATCTCCGGTCTGAATGTTTTATCACCCATCTCCACACTGCTTCTGGATTTCTTATCCATCCAGTTCAGATCCGCTTTTGTATAAGCCACCTTCGGCGTAATCTCAAACAGATCCGCTTCAGCGCTTTCCGCGATCATCTCCGCTGCTTTTTTTGTTGTTCCGCCTGCACTGAAATAAGCAACCAGTTTTTTTCCCATATTTTTTACCCTCCTTAACTGCTCACCCCAAAATAAATGGGTGAAATTTTCTATCTGCCTGACTCTGAACAGTTACGTCTATTTTATAACCCATACTTCTGTTATGTCCAATACTTATATTGCATCCTGTTCTATGCCTTAAAGGCATTCACTGATCACTTTCTTGCTTTTCCACCTGCCGCTTTGAAACCGTATCCACAAAACAATTCCTCTTACGATCCAATCTGCTGCCATAGCAATCGCGATTCCAATGACGCCCAGACCCAGTATCTTCGCCAACAGAATACTTAAAGTCAAACGGACGCATATCGTTGTGAACATTGTAAGACCTGTGGGAAATTTCACATCTCCGCAGGCTCTCAGTCCTCTGCCCAGCGAATCTGCAAAGGGAAATGCCAGTGCATTAAACAGATTGTGTATCAATACAAGCCAGAATACAAGCTGCCTTGTCTCAGATGAAATAGAGTAAAACTTCAAAGCAAACGGTGCTGCTGCCAAAATCATGATTTCCCAGAGAACGGAAAATCCGACAGTAATTTTTAAAAGCTTTTTAAAATAATATTCTGCCGAATCGGTATCTCCGGCCCCCATGCATTGTCCAATCACCGTTACAAAAACAGGCCCCATTGCAACACCAACCAATGCAGCAAGGCTCCAGAAGCTCTGTGCAATACCATTTGCGGCAATCTGGTAGGTTCCGAACATGGAAATCATGCTGGAAAGTGCAACCTTCACAAACTGGAATACACCACTTTCCGCTGCATTGGGTACGGCAATTGCCAGCATGTACCGATTCCGGCCCGGCCTTTACGTGAAAAAAAGTGAAAACCGGAGGCTTTTGCCGCCTCCGGTCAATCTCAATCATTTCAAATTACTTTTCTTTTATATTTTGGATTTCTGTATATCTTTCTTTCTCAAGGGCTTCTGCATTATGTACCTTAAACTGCAGATTTTTATTGTAATTTCTTGCAAAACAGCAGGAAAACAGCACATTCAAAATAAAATTTACAGATTCCTCCGTAGAATAATTTGCAATCTTTGAATACAGTCTTTCTTTTGTAGACATGGAAAATACAATATCTGCTGTCCTGCGGATATAATTATCACCGCCGCTTGTAATCCCGATCAGCGGCACCCCCTGTCTTTTCAATAATGGAATGCGCTGCATGGGATCAACATTTTTGTTATTGCCTGCATAAGAAATAATAATCGCGCAGTCATCCTTTGTCAGATTTCTGGTCATCAAACCGGTTTCTCCCGGCCTGCAGCAGTCTGCATCCTTTCCAATTGTCATCATCTTTCTGCAGAACAGCTGTCCGCAATAAACATGCGGGCTGAAACCGTATATTACGATCCTTCGGGCATTTACAAGAAGATCGGCTGCTTTTTTCAGCTGCACATAATCAAAATTATCCGCAGTATCCTGAAGAGATTCCATCTGCAGCTGCAGAATATTCTGAACGATCTGCTGAATTCCGTCATTGCCTGAAAACGGATAATTTGCATCGATATCCTTCCGGTGCTTCTCCTCATACTGCAGTTCTTTCTCAAAATCCACCATAAAATCTTTCCAGCCCTCATAGCCAAGCGCTTTTGCAAAACGCACCACTGTCGCCTTGGATGTATATGTCTCTTCCGCGATCCGGGCAATCGTATATTTATGGAGTTCCTTCCGCTCTTTCAAAACAAACTCTGCTATATTTACTTTTGCATCATTGCTTTTAACCATAACTTCTTCTATCCGCTGAAGTGAACTACCCAGCACCTAAAGGTAATTGGGCTTCTAAGGAGCTGACGCTCCTGTTTAAGAAGTTTGATATTTAAGTTTCCACCTGAAAACTCAGGCAATCCTTATTCTTACGGGCGTGTCCACTTCGCCCCTACTGTATAGGATACTCATATC
>JAQYDI010000157.1 GCA_028724245.1 Lachnospiraceae bacterium | reverse complement strand
TCCATTACAGCCGGTAATAACCTGTCGGGCAGCAGCAGAGGTTGCAGAAAAGATTCAGAAGGCACATGTTCATGCACCAGCGGCTCATGTCATTGGTGCCGGAGCGGTACTGGCCGCCCATATTGTTGTACCACTGACCTCCGCCCTGAAGCTGGTCCAGGAGCGCTTTATACTGGTAATTGGAGGGTTCCATGGCAACGGCCTGTTTGGCCTGTTCCAGAGCAGTAATATTGTTGCCCAGACGCTGGTTGGCGAAAGCGCTGAGATAATACCAGTGCGCCGGCCGGTCAGACATGGCGTTAAGGACATTGATGGCTTCGCTGTAATGACCGCTGTTGATGTAGTTGGCTGCAGCCTGCAGGTGGGAATTGGTGGCACTGTTGGAGGAATAATTTCCCTGACTGCTTCTGCCGCCCTGCTGTTCATAGCCGCCGAAACCGCCGAAGCCTCCAAAGCCGCCGCCGAACCAGTCGTCAAAACCGCCCTGACCGTTATATTGCCCCTGACCGGATTGTCCCTGACTGCCGTAGCCGCGGCTGCTGCCGGGTCCGTAACCGTTCTGAGCAGAACGGCCGCCGTGTTCTTTCTCGTCCATGATCTGCTGGTAGGCCTGCTGGATATCCTTGAATTTTTCCTCCGCCTGTGCCGCGTTGGGATTATTGATATTGGCATCGGGGTGATACTTGCGGCTGAGGGTTCGGTAAGCCTTTTTGATCTCATCGGTGGTTGCGTCTTTTGATACCCCAAGTACCTCATAAGGGTCTGTAAACATAATTATTTCCTTTCTTTTGATAAACTGTTCCCTGAAGCTTTGTCTGTCTGTTTTTCCGAATTACGTTTATTCAGGGTCAGCTCATACCGGGTCCAGATCCCGGAGTAAATGATGTTGCGCAGAATCTCCACATCTTCGATCAGCGGAAGCCGTTCAAAATGTGTTGCGCAGTCTGCCATCACCACAGTCATAAAGCTTCGGCAGATCTCATTGAAATGGTCGGAATCTTCTTTATTATAAATGGGAAGCAGCGGGTTGTATTTTCCCTCTGCCTGATCTTTTTCAATATCTTCCCAGGCATCCATCAGGTAGATGAATTTGCCCAGATAAAAACCGAGAGCTGTAAGTTCATCTGTCCATTCATCGTTTCTTGGAGTGAAAATCTCCGCAATGATGTGACCGGAAAGACCGGACATGGTATCCAGATCGGTACAGTTTTCTGCCTCCAGTTCATGGAGACGGGCAAGCCAGTGTTCCATGCGTTCGATCTTGCCCGGATATTTCAGCTTCAGTTTTTTGAATGCCTTCCGGTACAGTGCAGAAAGACCGTTTCCAACTGCCTTTTCCTTAAAACTTCCGGCATCGAGGATATTGTCCTGTGCCATATACAGGGTACAGAGCATATTCATGTCGGCACCGTAATCAGAAAAACGGTTGCGCAGCTCAAGATGCTTCTGGAGCGGATGCAGTGCACAGGATACATGCTTTTCCTGCGTATCCGGTTCATAAAGGCTGGTGAGCAGCATGACCAGAAATGTCATATCATAAGAAAGACTCAGCCGGGAACGGATGCCGTAATTGTCTTTCAGGCTGCGGCACAGACCGCAGTAAAATCCGCGGTATCGTGTGTATTCGCGGATCTTCAGTTCCGGCTGGTTGACGTTGACATAACCAAACATATCATTAACCTCCTGCGGATCGCATCAATATACCATCAGGTGCGTTTTTTGAATTCTGTATGACATTTGGGACAGGTAATCATGATCGTACCTTTGCCTTTGGGAACGCGCACCTTCTGTTTGCAGTTGGGACAGCGGAAGATCTTTTTGGTCTTATCTTTCGGCGTATACCGGGAACTTTTCCCGCTGCCGGAATAACTCTGATTGCCTGTATAATAGGTTTTGCGTCCGAAACGTGACATGACCCGGTCTTTCAGCTGCAGAAATGCTTCATTCTCACGGTAACGGTCTTCCTGCCTGCGTGACATGCAGCGGTAAAGACCGGTGAAAAGCAGTACATAGGTTAAAAATGAAAAAACCTTCGGGAAGATAAACATGGAAAGCACTGCGCAGATCAGGGCTCCCCACATCATCATGCGGTTCAGGTCATCATTGCCGTAGCGGCCATACATAAAACGGTTGAATTTGTCTCTCAAGTAAATGCACCCTTTCTAAAATAAGATATACTTCTGATGATAGATATGCGGTAACTGTCCGGAGCCGGCCCTGTGTCCTGACTTTGAACAGTTACAAATTACGATATTACAAATTATAGCAAAATGTTTTTGGGTGTCAATCTTTCGGGGGATTTACATAAAATATTAAGAATTTGAACACAGTATGTTCACAAAAGAAGTCAGAACCGGAAACTGAGCCAGACAGCAAGCAGGATCTGGAATACCAGAATGACCGGCATGCCAAGGACAAAATACCAGTGCTTCGTTTTATGCCGGAAAATATACATGCCGGCCAGGCAGCCCGGGCAGCCGCCGGCAAGGGCCAGAAGAAACAGCGTTCTTTCCTTTATGCGCCATTTGTTTTTCCGGGCCCGGTGTTTATCCGCCAGCATGGTAAAGAAGCCCGCCAGATTGATGGCAAGCAGGTAGATCAGCAGGATATTTCTTATGATATCATTCATCGGGGCAGTCTCCTCTCAGGTTTTTACTGTGTGTGCAGGGATAATTTGTTATCAGTTTACCATAGAAAGCCTGATTTTACCATAGAAAAGACTGTGCCTTCTCTTGACACCGGCGCGACATTGTTATACAATCACTATAACAATTATAACGAGGCGGTGAACATATGATAATTCAGATTAATATTGATTTTAACAGTGATGAAGCATTGTATATTCAGCTGTGCAATGAGATTATTCGTGGAATTGCACTGGAGCAGATTCATGAAGGGGATGCATTGCCGTCGGTGCGTCAGCTGGCTGAAGTAATCGGCATCAATATGCATACAGTCAATAAGGCATATACCGTACTGAAGCAGGAAGGATTTATTAAGCTGGATCGCCGCAGAGGTGCAGTGATTTCACTGGATGTGGATAAATATCAGGCGATTCAGGAATTAAGGGAGAACCTGAATGTGGTCCTGACGCGGGCGCTCTGTAAGAATGTTACAAGAGAAGAGACACATCAGCTGGTAGATGAGATTTTTGACCGGTATGCACCGGGGACAGGAAGGGAACGTCAGCAGCTCGATTGATTGTTGATAGAAGACAAAGAAGGGAGAACGTATGCTTTGTGAAAGATGTGGGCAGAGGGAAGCGAATGTGCGCTACACCGAGATTGTCAATGGTGAAGTGACAGAGCATAACCTTTGCATGGAATGTGCCAGAACACTGGATTTTGGAGGTCATAAATATGCAGCGGCCTTATTTGACGGGGAATCCCAGCTGGGAAGGCTCCTGTCGGGGCTTCTGGGATTTGCCGCGGATCCTGCGCAGGAGGAGACCGGTGCGGACGGAAGAAATATCGTCTGCCCCGTGTGCCATACTTCCTATGCGGATTTTGTTAAAGATTCCCGCTTCGGCTGTGCCGACTGCTATGAGATGTTCAAGCTGCTGATGGGAGATCATATCAAAACACTTCAGGGCAGCGATACGCATACGGGCAAACGCCCCATGAAATGCCGCAGCCGGATCAATCCCGCAGGGGAGAAGATCGCCGCAGACAGCGGTGAGGGAGCACCCGAGGATATTTCCGGAAAACAGACAGTCAGCGCAGAAGAGAGAATAGCCACTCTGGAGGCGCATCTGAAGGAAGCGCTGCGGGAAGAAGAGTATGAAGCAGCAGCCAGATACCGTGATGAGATCCGGGCTCTGAAAGCGGAGGTGGCATCCAATGAGTAAATGGTTTGAAGTAACAGGAAAGCCTCAGGGCATTGTGGTATCCAGCCGGATCCGCCTTGCCCGCAATATAGAAGGGCATGTATTTCCCGGCAAGATGCAGGAACCTGAGAAACAGGCGCTGATCCGGGAACTCCGTCAGGGGCTGAGTGGATTTGACCTGTCCTATACTGATCTGAAACAGATGAATCAGAACGAAAAAAAGGCTCTGAAAGAGAGAAAGCTGATTAATTCCGCGGTTGCGGGCCGCAATTCCAGTATGGGACTTTATACTTCGGCAGATGAATCGGTAAGCATTCTGCTGGGCGGTGATGATCACCTGCGTTTTCAGTGCCTGCTGCCCGGTTCCGCTCTTCATAAGGGATGGGAGATCATGGATGAACTGGATGACCGCATCAATGAACACTTTGATTACGCATTCAGTGAAAAATACGGCTATCTCACCTCATTTCCCACCAATATGGGAACCGGTCTGAGAGCATCCGTGGACCTGCATCTGCCGCTTCTGTCGAAAGAGCGCAATTTCAAGCGTCTCATGGAGGAAATCGGCCGCATGGGAATCAGCCTGAAGGCTGTGTACGGAGGAGATCCTTCCGAGAATTACGGCAACCTGTACCGGCTTTCCAATCAGAAAACTCTGGGGCAGACAGAGAAGGAAATCATTGAAAACGTAGAGCGTTTTGCCATGCAGCTGGCAGGGCAGGAGCGTCAGGCGGAGAATGAAGTGGTCCGCACAAAGCGCAGTGACGTAGAGGATGAGATCTACAAATCCTTCGGAGTGCTGCGTTACGCCAGAAAGCTTTCTTTTAAGGAATGCATGATGTATCTGTCCCAGATCCGCATGGGTATGGCAAACGGTCTGATCCATATGAAGGAGCCCGTGAATATTCACAGTCTCATGATTCAGTCACAGCCTGCAAGTTTGATGCAGTATGCGGGCCGCAGCCTGTCGGAAGAGGAAACCCGCGTTGTGCGGGCACAGTTTATCCGGGAGCATTTACCGGAATGCGAACTGAAATAAAACAGCAGAAATCGTAACAGGAGGAAATTTGCATGAACAGCAGATTTACAGATAAAGCAAAATCCGCGATCGGCTATGCAAGAGCAGCTGCATCCCAGCTGCAGCATGGCTATGTGGGAACCGAACATCTTCTGATCGGGCTGCTTCAGGAACGCGAAGGTGTGGCATCCATGGTGCTGCAGGCCAACGGCGTGGAGGAGGAGCGTCTGATCGGGCTGGTCAGCCAGCTGATCACTCCCATGAGCAGCGTGAGTACGCAGGAGATCGGCAGTTACAGCCCCCGGGCGCAGTATGCGCTGAGCAACAGTGCAAAGGAAGCAAACCGTTTTCAGTCACAGCTTATCGGAACGGAACATATTTTACTGGCCATCATCAAGGACAGCGACTGTGTGGCAGCAAGACTGCTCAATACGATGCATGTGAAGATCCGCAAGGTTTACACCGACCTTCTGCAGGCCATGGGCGAAGACGGCGGCAGCTACCGTGAAGAGATGGAAGGACGCGGACAGAAGAACGGCCAGAGCAGCACACCTACGCTGGACAGCTACAGCCGGGATCTGACTGCCATGGCCAGAGAAGGAAAGCTGGACCCTGTCATCGGCAGAGAAAATGAAATCAGCCGTGTGATCCAGATCCTGAGCAGAAGAACAAAGAACAATCCCTGCCTCATCGGCGAGCCCGGCGTGGGCAAAACCGCCATCGCGGAAGGGCTGGCTCAGGCGATCGTGGCGGGAGACATTCCCGATACGGTGAAAAACAAACGGGTGCTGACGCTGGATATTTCCGGTATGGTAGCCGGTTCCAAATACAGAGGTGAATTTGAGGAGCGCATCAAGAACGTGCTGGAGGAAGTGCGGGAAGATGGCAATGTTCTTCTGTTTATTGATGAAATTCACACAATTATAGGTGCCGGCGGTGCAGAAGGTGCCATTGATGCTTCCAATATCATGAAGCCTTCTCTGGCCCGGGGAGAACTGCAGCTGATCGGCGCAACGACCATTGATGAATACCGGAAATATATTGAAAAAGATGCGGCGCTGGAGCGGCGTTTCCAGCCGGTTCAGGTGGATGAGCCGTCGGAGGAGGAAACCTTTGAGATCCTGAAGGGGCTGCGTCACCGCTATGAGGAGCATCACAAGGTAACGATCACCGATGATGCCCTGTGGGCAGCCGTGAAATTATCAGCCCGCTATATCAATGACCGTTTTCTGCCGGACAAGGCTATTGATCTGATCGATGAAGCTTCCTCCAGAATCCGTCTGGGAGCCTATACGGCACCCCCGGAACTGGAAAAGCTGGAGGCGGAAATCGAAGCGCTGAATCAGGAGAAGGAAAAGGCCATTCAGACAGAGGCCTACGAAAAGGCAGGAGAGATCAAGCAGAAGCAGAATGAACTGCGTAGTAGACAGGATGCGCTGCGGGAAGCATGGGAAAAGGAGAAAAAGGAATCTTCACTGGTTGTCGGCGACAATGACATTGCAGGCGTTGTTTCCCAGTGGACAAAGATTCCCGTTCAGAAGCTGGAGGAGACGGAAGCGGAGCGCCTCATGAATCTGGAGAAGATCCTGCATGGGCGTGTGATCAGTCAGGACAAGGCAGTAACGGCTGTGGCAAGAGCCATCCGCCGCGGGCGTGTGGGTCTGAAGGATCCCAACCGTCCCATCGGTTCTTTCCTGTTCCTCGGACCTACCGGCGTGGGCAAAACGGAGCTTTCCAAGGCGCTGGCACAGGCTCTGTTCGGCACGGAAAATGCGCTGATCCGTGTTGATATGTCCGAATATATGGAAAAGCACAGTGTATCAAAGCTGGTGGGTTCACCGCCCGGATATGTGGGGTACGAAGAAGGCGGACAGCTCAGCGAAAAGGTGCGCCGCAATCCCTATTCGGTCATTCTTTTCGACGAAATCGAAAAAGCCCATCCCGATGTATTCAACACGCTGCTGCAGGTACTGGACGACGGCCATATCACCGATTCTCAGGGCAGGAAGATCGATTTTAAAAATACGGTTATCATCATGACCTCCAATGCCGGCGCTTCCCGCATCATCGAGCCGAAGCAGCTGGGATTCATCACTGCCGTTTCCGAAGAGGAAACCTATGAAAATATGAAGCAGAATGTCATGGAGGAAGTCAACCGTCTGTTCAAGCCGGAATTTCTGAACCGTATCGATGAAACAATCGTTTTTCATGCACTGGACAGAGATGCGGTCAGCCAGATCATGGATCTTATGCTGAAATCCATCAACAAACGGATGAAATCCCAGATGAATCTGACGCTGCAGGTGGATGAAGCAGCACGCCAGGTTCTGATGGATAAAGGCTACGACCAGAAATACGGTGCAAGACCTCTGCGCCGCACCATTCAGAACGAACTGGAGGATATGCTGGCAGAGGAAATCCTGACCGAACGCATCAAAGGCGGCGACACAGTGGACATTACGGCAGTGGAAGGAAAGCTGGCGCTGAAAGAAACAGTGAAAGAAACGGCGGAAGGTACAGCAGCAGAACATTCATGCTCTGCTGAACAGTAATACAGGGAATAAATAACGAAAAAGAATATAACAATTCAGCTTGCAACTTTACACAAGTTATATTATACTGAAGGTACTACGACAAGAAAACTGTCCCGACTGCCGGTGCATGCCGGAGGAGGCGTTCACAGCCGAATCGGCAGCCGGCGGCAGAACAGCCGCGGTATTTAAGCAATGCAGAAGCCGGCGGTGCGGGTTGCAGACAAAACGATAGGAGGACATTATTATGTCAGCGGTAAAGGAATTATTACGTGCAGAGAGCGACGGAAGTATCAGTTTTGGTGATTACACACTGGATAAGAAGACAAAACTGCCGGGTTTCGAGCATAAGGGAGACGAATATTACGTAAAAACCTATGCAGAAAGCACGCATCTGGAAAAGAACGGCATGTTTGTATATGATTCTGTTCCCGGAACAGCCGTAACAGGCTTTATGGTAACGGAATCAGGTGCTGAATTTACTGTTGAAGGAGATAAAGACGCACAGATTACACTGGAACTGGCAGCAGGAGAGACCTACACCATTTATTTTAATGAAAAGGCTGTAGGACAGATGACAACCAATGCATCCGGCAAGCTGGCCATCAGCGTTGAACTGGGAGATGCTCCGGTGTTTGTTCAGGTGCGCAGATAATTACATATATGGCAAAAGCAAAAGCGACTGTATTTTTTTGTAAATCATGTGGTTTTGAGTCATCCAAGTGGCTGGGGCAGTGCCCCGGCTGCCGGGAATGGAACACCTTTACGGAAGCTCCGGCTGCAAAAGCCGGTAAGGGTTCGGGTCAGGGAGGCCGGGGCCTTGGTGCATCGGTTATTGCCGGTGCAGGCAGTGAAGCAGTCCGTCTGGAAGAGATCGATATGACTCATCAGCCCCGCATGGACACAGGAAGTACGGAACTGAACCGGGTACTGGGCGGCGGCATCGTACCCGGTTCGCTTATTCTGGTGGGCGGTGATCCGGGTATCGGCAAATCAACGCTGCTGCTGCAGACCTGCAGACAACTGGCGGCTGCCGGAAGAAAGGTTCTGTACATTTCCGGGGAGGAATCTCTGGCACAGATCCGCATGCGGGCTGACCGTATCGGACATTTCACAGGGGATCTGACCTTTTACTGTGAGACGGATCTGGATATCATTGAAGAAAAGCTGAATATATGGAAGCCCGAGGTGGTCATCATCGATTCGATCCAGACCATGTACCGGGAAGAAGTGGCGGCTGTACCCGGCAGTGTCAGTCAGGTCAGGGAGTCCACTTCGGTACTGCTGCGGCTGGCAAAGGGACTGGGCATCGCCATTTTCATTGTAGGACATGTAACGAAGGAAGGAACGGTGGCCGGGCCCAGAATTCTGGAGCATATGGTGGATACGGTACTGTATTTCGAAGGGGACCGCATGGCGGTTTACAGGATCCTGCGGGCGGTGAAAAACCGTTTCGGCTCCACCAATGAGATCGGCGTATTTGAGATGGGAGAGAAGGGACTGATGGAAGTGCCCAATCCTTCCGAATATATGCTGAACGGGCGGCCGGAGGGAGCAAGCGGCTCCGTGGTGACCTGCACCATGGAAGGAACGCGTCCCATTTTATCGGAAGTTCAGGCGCTGGTCTGCCGGACTAACTTCGGTATGCCGAGGCGGACGGCTGCGGGAACCGATTTCAACCGTGTCAACCTGCTGATGGCTGTACTGGAAAAACGGCTGGGGCTGGCGCTGGGACAGTGCGATGCCTATATCAACATCGCAGGCGGCGTGCGCATCTCAGAGCCTTCCATCGATCTGGCCATCGTCATGGCCATCCTGTCCAGCTATCAGGACAAAATCATCGATCCCCATACCATGGTTTTTGGCGAAGTGGGACTGGCCGGAGAAGTCCGGGCAGTCAGCATGGTGCAGCAGCGTGTGGACGAAGCGGTAAAACTGGGATTTACCACCTGTATTCTGCCCAGAGTCAATCTGGCAAGACTGAAAAAACCGGAAGGAATCCG
>JAQYDI010000156.1 GCA_028724245.1 Lachnospiraceae bacterium | reverse complement strand
CCCCCCGTTTCATGTTATACTTGGCTGATACAAAACAACTGTTCCGGAGTGAGATATATGGATTTTTTTGATATTCAGGAGGAGCTGAAAAAGCTGCCCGACAGTCCCGGTGTGTATCTGATGCACAACGAGCAGGACGAGATCATTTACGTAGGAAAGGCTATCAGCCTGAAAAACCGGGTTCGCCAGTATTTTCAGAGCAGCCGGAATAAATCGCCCAAAATCCTGCGGATGGTTTCCAATATCCGCTGGTTTGAATATATTCTGACAGATTCCGAGCTGGAGGCCCTTGTGCTGGAGAACAACCTGATCAAAGAGCACCGCCCCCGCTACAATACCATGCTGAAGGACGACAAGACCTATCCTTATATTAAGGTCACGATTCACGAACCTTATCCGAGGATCCTGTTTTCCAGAGAAAGGAAGAAGGATCATGCCCGCTATTTCGGCCCTTATACCAGTTCCGAATCGGTGAAAAATACTATCGATCTGCTTCACAAGCTGTTTCAGATCCGCACCTGTCACAAAACTCTGGACGGAACACCTTCCGGGCAGCGCCCCTGCCTCAACTACCATCTGGGCCAGTGCAGCGCCCCCTGTCAGGGTACGGTTTCCCGGGAAGAATACCGCGCACAGCTTGATCAGGCGCTGGATTTTCTTGAAGGACGCAATTACAGGCAGGTGGAACAGGTTCTGACAGAACAGATGCAGAAAGCCGCAGAAAATATGGATTTTGAACAGGCCGCTCAGGTGCGTGACCTGCTGTTCAGTGTGCAGAAGATCAGGGAAAAGCAGAAGATCACTGCCACCAACCAGCATGAAGACCGGGATATCATCGCCATTGCCGCAGAAGGTTATGATGCCGTAGTGCAGGTTTTCTTCGTGAGGGATGGACAGATGATCGGAAGAGACCATTTCCGGCTTACCGTAGGCGAAGGGGATTCCACCGCTCAGGTTCTGAACGAATTTGTCAAGCAGTTTTATGCAGGTACCCCCTATATTCCTTCCCAGCTTCTGCTTATGGAACCCATTGCCGACAGTCAGGTCATTGAAAAATGGCTCACAGACCGGCGCGGAAGCAGGGTCGTCTGTCAGGTTCCTCAAAAAGGGGAAAAGGCAAGGCTCATGGCTCTGGCTGCCAAAAATGCAAAGCTGGTTCTGGATCAGGGACGCGAAAAGGCAAGACGGGAAGAAGAACGCACATTGGGCGCCTGTGCAGAAATTGCCGATCTGCTCTCCCTGCCTGAAATCCACCGGATGGAAGCATTCGATATCTCCAACATCAGCGGTTTTGAGTCAGTGGGCTCCATGGTGGTTTTCGAAAATGGCAGGCCGAAACGCAGTGACTACCGCAAGTTCCGGATCCGCTCCGTCACCGGTCCCGACGATTATGCCTCCATGCGCGAAGTATTGACGAGACGCTTTCTCCATGGTCTCGAAGAACAGAATACAGGTGATGATACGGCGCTGACCAGCTTCAGCCGTTTTCCCGACCTGATCATGATGGACGGCGGACGGGGACAGGTCAATATCGCCCTCTCCGTTTTACAGGAACTGAAACTGCAGATCCCCGTATGCGGCATGGTCAAAGATGACCATCACAACACACGGGGACTGTATTTCAACAATATTGAGATCGATATTGACACCCATTCCGAAGGCTTCCGGCTCATCACCCGTATTCAGGATGAAGCCCACCGCTTCGCCATCGAATACCACCGCAGCCTCCGGGGCAAATCTCAGGTACACTCCATACTGGACGAAATCCCCGGTATCGGCCCCACCCGCCGCAAAGCCCTCATGAAAAACTTCCGCTCACTGGACGAAATCCGCGAAGCAACCAGGGAACAATTAGCCCGGATCCCCGGCATGAACAAAAAAGCCGCCGAAAACGTGTATAAATTCTTTCATAACAAGCAATAATTTCACACCTCAAAGCAGCTTCCGCCTACAAATTCCCGCAGTATGGAATTGATGGGGATGTTTTCACTGCCTACATTCAGGAAATAATCAAAGAATTTCAGCAGTCTTCTGGCTTCGATTCCTTCCGGACTTTCGGGAGGAATCTGGAACAGAAGCGGTTCGGCATAGGATTTCAGCACCGCCAGTTCATAGATCAGGGAAGAGTCAAACACCACGTCTGCATCCTCCTGATAGGGGAAAATGTTGCTTTCCTCTCCGGCCCGCACCGAAGACCAGCGCCGGATGGTTTCCTGCGCCGATGTACCTCTTGTTCTTGCATCCCGCACCATACGCCGGATCAGCCGGCCATCAGTGGTGGGAATCCGGTTGTGCTCATCAATATTCAGCTGCGTCAGCGCGCTGAGATAGATCTTGAATTTGCTTTCCTTGGGCAGATCATAGGACATGGCATCGTTCAATGCATGAATACCTTCAATAATCAGAATATCTTCCTGTCCCATTTTCAGTTTCTCCCCTTTGTATTCCCGCTTTCCGGTTACAAAGTTGTAGCTGGGCAGCTCTACCTCTTTTCCTTCCAGAAGATCACACATATCCCGGTTGAACTGCTCCAGATCAAGCGCCTCCAGACATTCAAAATTGTAATCCCCTTTTTCGTCTCTGGGTGATTTTTCCCGTTCCACAAAATAATTATCCACGGATATGGGATGGGGACGGAGGCCGTGAGCCTTCAGCTGGATTCCCAGCCTTCTGCTGGTGGTCGTTTTCCCGGAAGAGGAGGGCCCGGCAATCATGATAAATTTCACTTCCGGTCGTTTTGAAATCTCCTCCGCAATATCTGCCAGCCGTTTTTCCTGAAGCGCCTCCTGCACCAGAATCAACTCAAGGATTTCTCCCTTTGCAACGATCCGGTTCAGATCCCCCACCGTATTGACGCCCAGCACCTTTCGCCAGCTGACAGAACGCAGCAGCGTGGAATAAATCTTTGGCTGGGGCATAAACGGCGTGATCGTCTCCGGCGCACTCTGATCCGGCAGCTGCAGAATCACATATTTTTCGTACATGCACAGATCAAAATATTTCAGATAACCGGAATCAGGCACCATATAACCGTAAAAATAATCTTCAAAATCCTCCAGACGGTACACATTGACGCTGGACGACCTGCGGAATTCAAACAGGCGCTCCTTGTCGTACATGCCGTGGGAAGCAAAGATATCAATGGCTTCCCGGGTAGGCATATTTCGCTTTACAATAGGAAGCTTCTGGGCTGCGATCTCCTCCATCTGAAGCTTTACCCGATCAAGCAGAGCCTGATCAACGGGCACCTGCGCATCCACCTCCAGCAGAAGTCCTTTCAGCACGGAAAAATGTACTCTGACATTGTTGATATTTTCGTGACCGGCTGCCTGATAAAGTGCTTTCAGGAACAGAAACAGTACACTCCGGCTGTAAGTCGTGATTCCGGCCGTATCCTCCGCCGTCAGAAAGGTAATTTCCCCTTCCCTTTCCACGGCTTTATTCAGTTCCTTCAGATACCCTCCGTTTTTGGCCAGAAGGATATCATATCGGTAATTCTTCTGATAACGTTTGGCCAGTTCCAGATACGTAGTCCCCTCTACACATCTTTCCTCAACACCGTCAATCGTCAGTTTCAGCATTCACTCACACCCCTTTACCCTTTTAGTATACCCGGAAAGGCGCTGCCGGTTTCGCTGTAAAAATCTCCAGTTCAGGAAATTCCCGGCTCAGTTTTTCCGCCATAACCGGTATGAATATTTTCTCCAGTCCAAAATGTCCTGCATCGATCACCGTAATCCCCATATCCATGCAGTCGATTCCTTCATGATGCCCTATATCGCCGGTCAGAAATACCTCCGCGCCGGAGCTGATGACCGCATCGATCATGGAACGGCCCGAACCGGGGCAGATGGCAATGCGCTGCACCGGCCGTTCTGCAGGCGCAGCTTCAAACAGATTCACATGCTTCAGGGCAAATACCTGTTTCACCCGGTCACAGAGCGCTCCCAATGCCATGGGCTCAGCCAGATTGCCCACCACACCGATCCCCCAGGGATCTTCCAGATGCCCGCTCATATCCTCCAGCGGCGAAACGCAGCCCAGCTGCAGCAGTTCTCCTGCCAGCTCTCCCATACCGCCGGGCATGGAATCAAAATTCGTATGGGCGCTGTAGCAGGCAATATCATTGCCGATGAGCATATACAGCTTTCTTCCGATGGAAGTATCTCCGGAAACCTGCTTGATTCCCTTAAACAGCAGCGGATGATGAGTCAGAAGAAAATCGCAGTGCTTCATGGCCGCATCACAGATAATCTCTTCCGTAGCATCCAGTGCAATATAAACCTTTTTTACCTCTTTACCCGCGTGACCTACCTGCAAACCGGAATTATCCCAGCTGCATGCATAATTTGCAGGAATTTCCTTCCCCAGGTAATCCAGCAGTTCTTTTATATCCATTTCTTTTTCCTCCGTAAATTCTTTAAAACATAATTTTTTATTCCAACAGGCGTTACTCTACCTTATCCGTATGTCTCTTGTTATCTATATTATCTGTATTTTCCGTGGCTTTCAGTGCGCTGCGCACCAGTTCTTCTTCCCGGTCCAGCTCCAGAAGACGGGTTCTGCTGCGTTCAGATTCCTGACCATCAAGCTTTTCCCGCAGCACCTGCAGTTTGGCCTGCTCCTGCTCCAGAAATTCCTTCAGGAGAGGATGCTTTCTTCGTATCAGATCCTGTCCGAAGGTATATTCGTATTCATGATCATAATGCATGGTACCTCTGACCACATCCATGATTACATAATATTTCCCTGCATCCAGCACCATGTCCTCTTTCAGAATAGAAAATCCATGTTCTTCCAGCCAGTGTCTGGTCTCCCCGATCTCACTCTGGGGTGACAGAATCCAATGACCCACGCTGTCCCACATGTGTTTTCCCTCTCCCATAATTTTCCGGATCAGACCGCCGCCCATGCCTGCAATGACCACGGTATCGGCTTCTCCCGGTTTCAAAGCCGCCAGACCATCCGCCAGACGCAGCTCAATCCGGTCCTGAAGTCCGTACATTTCAACGGCCTGCTGCGCCCGTGACAGGGGCCCCGGCCGTACATCCATGGCAACAGCCCGCTCTGCTTTATGTAAAGAAACCAGATAAATGGGCAGATGGCCGTGGTCTGTTCCCACATCGGCCATCACCCCGCCATCCGGTACAAAATCTGCTATTTTCTTTAGTCTCGGTGATAAATTCATATTTCCTCTTTCTATAATTCCGGCATTTTCCAGGTTTATCTGTCTTTTCAGAATTCTCTGTATCCCGGTTTTTTCTATATTGCCGGCTTTTATGGTTCCAGAAAATCCCGCAGTTTGCAGCTGCGGCTGGGATGCCGCAGTTTTCTCAATGCCTTGGCCTCTATCTGACGGATCCGTTCTCTCGTTACGTTGAAGTCCCGGCCCACCTCTTCAAGGGTTCTGGCCTGACCGTCATAGAGACCGAAACGCAGGCAGATCACCTGCTGCTCCCGGCTGGTCAGCGTATCCAGCACCTCTTCCAGCTGCTCCTTCAGCATGGAATTGGTGGCAGCCTCCATGGGGACCTCCACATGGTCATCTGCCAGAAAATCACCCAGATGGCTGTCGTCTTCCTCCCCGACAGGTGATTCCAGAGACACCGGATCCTGTGCATTTTTCAGAATATCAGCCACTCTGGCCGGCGGCAGATCAAGCCGCTTCGCCAGTTCTTCCACACTGGGTTCACGCCCCAGTTCCTGTACCATCTGTCTGGAAGTGCGGACGATCCGGTTAATGGTTTCCACCATATGCACCGGAATCCGTATGGTTCTCGACTGGTCGGCTATGGCACGGGTAATGGACTGACGGATCCACCATGTGGCATAGGTACTGAATTTATACCCTCTGGTATAATCAAATTTATCTACTGCCTTGATCAGGCCCAGATTTCCCTCCTGGATCAGATCAAGCAGCTGCATGCCCCGCCCGGTATAATGCTTGGCAATACTTACCACCAGACGCAGGTTGCTTTCTGCCAGCTTTTTTCTGGCCGGAATACTGCCCGATGCAGCCTCTCTGGCCAGACGGATTTCCTCTTCTGCGGAAAGAAGCGGCACTTTACCGATTTCTTTCAGATACATCCGGACAGGATCCTGAGAAACCATTCCTTCCGGAGCCGGAAGTTCCCAATCCGGGGTTTCCCACTCCATTTTTGTTTCATCAGCCATCTCCATTTCCGGATTTTCCAGCTCTCTGGCCGGATTTTCCACTGTTATTTTATGAGCATCCAGACAATCCAGGATTGCATCAAACTCCTCTCCATCCAATTCATCCTCTGCGAAAAAATCCATTACCTCATCATAGCTGAGCACCTTGTCTTTTTCCGCAGCGTATTGCAGCAGTTCCTGAAGTCTGTTACTGAACCGTTCTTTCTTTCCGCTCATCATATCCTCCTTACAGGGCCGCGCTGACTATAGTTTAACCTGTTACGAAGAAAATTATTCCGATGATTTCAGCCGGCTCGACTGTTATTGTCTGTTCCGCCGCCGATTTCTGTTTCAAATCCGCCTGTCATGCAGCAATTGCTACAGCTTAATGTGCAATTTTCCCAGCTTCTCCTGCATCTTCACAATATTCTGAAATGCAGCCAGATCGGAAGCATCCCGCGCTGCCGCTCTGAGACTGTCTGATTTCACCTTGCGGACCAGATCGGATAAAATTTTCTCTTTTTCCTCTTTCGTAACAGATTCCTCCAGCCCTGTGTGGAAGATTTCTGATATCATCTTATATTCCTGCTCATCATTGATAAAATGATTGGTCAGTTCCGAGGGATGGATTTCCTGTCCCTCATTCAGCCTGTCATAGATCAGACAGGCCAGCTTCCGGCATCCTTCTTCCATAAAGTCATCCGGAGTTATAATTTCCCGGATCTGCCCAAAAGCAGTGGGGCAGGCAGACAGCCAGGCAAGCAGCATGCGCTGTGCTCTTTTATCAGATGTATCCCTTCGGCGCTTTCTTTCCTGAAGCCTCTTTTCTTCTGCCTCCTCAGCTGCCGAGTGAAGCGTTTCCCCCGGAAGCAGTCCTGCTCCCATCTGATTGACTTTCCGGCGCAGCTGACCGGCATTGATATCATATTCAAGTGCCAGCGCTTCTATATAATTACTGCGCTCCATTTCATCTTCAAATTCCAGCAGTTTTTTCGCTGTTTCTGTCTGAAACGCCGTTTTCTGCTCTGGATCCCGAAAATCATAATTTTTTCTCAGAATACCAATTTCAAACAGGAATCCGCTTTTCGCCTGACGGATCCGCTCCTCATAGGCCTGTGCGCCCTCCGCCTTGATAAATTCATCCGGATCCTTATGCGGAGCCATATTCAGCACTTTCACGGAAAGACCTGCCCGTTTCAGAATGGGAATGGCCCGCAGCGCCGCATTGATGCCTGCATTGTCGCTGTCAAAGGTGAGGATCACCTGCTTCACATACCGTTTCATGAGAATGGCATGCTGCGGCGTAAACGCAGTTCCCAGAGATGCCACCGCATTAGTAAAACCTGCCTGATGAAGAGCGATCACATCCATATATCCCTCACACAGCAGAAAATAATCTTTTCTCGACTTTCTGGCCGCATGAAGTCCGTACAGATTCCGACTTTTATCGAAAAGCTTTGTCTCCGGTGAATTCAAGTACTTGGGCAGCCCGTCTCCCATGACACGGCCGCCGAAACCGATGACACGGTTATTGACATCCATGATTGGAAACATGACCCGGTTCCAGAACCTGTCATGAGCGCCTTTCCCATCCACCTTGATCAGGCCGCATTCGGTCAGGATCTCATCGGAATACCCTTTCTGCTTCAGATAACGGTACAGGTCATCCGGTGAAATATTGGAGTATCCCAGCCCGAATTTTACAATGGTTTCATCTGTAAGACCGCGGTTTCGCAGATACTCATAAGCCCTGCTTCCCTGTTTGTTCTTCAGCTGATAGAAAAAATACCTGGCAGCCAGTTTATTGGCCTCCAGCATCTGTTTACGCCTGCCATCCTCCGCCCGGTCCTGCCGTCCGTCATCTTCCGGAAGTCTGATACCAGCCCGGTCCGCGAGATACTCTACCGCTTCCTGAAACGTATAACTCTCGTATTCCATTACAAAAGTAAATACATTTCCTCCCACACCGCACCCGAAACAGTGATACAGCTGCATATCTGCAGATACAGAAAAAGAAGGCGTTTTCTCATTATGAAAAGGACACAGCCCAACATAGCGGCTGCCCTGTCTTTTCAGTTTTACATACTGACCAATGATATCCACAATATCATTGGCTCTGCCGACTTCGTCAATAATCTCTTCTGGATAATACAAAGTTATCTGTCCCTCCAACCTTCCGGTACAAACAATTTCTCAAACCGCCCAATAGCATAATGATCGGTCATGCCTGCAATGTAATCGCAGACTACCAGTGCCTGATCTTCTCCCCGGTTCAGAAAACCGGCGGATTCCTCCGGCAGCATGTCAGGATGCTCCATATACCAGAAAAACAGAGATGTCAGCATGTTCTGCGCCTTCTGTTCCTCCTGCTTCACCACAGGATGATGGTACACATGGTCAAACATGAACTGTCTGAGGCCTGCCATAGCCTCTGCAACCTCCTGCGACTGGCAGATCCGCGATCTTCCCCGGCTGTTGTAGATCGTATCGGAAATCAGCGTATTCAGCCTTTCTCTTACAGTATGTCCAAGAGCATCCGTATATATAGCTGGTAAATCTGACTCGGTCAGTATGCCTGCACGGATCGCATCATCAATATCATGATTAATATATGCTATTTTATCACACAGGCGCACGATCTGTCCCTCTAAAGTTTCCGGATGTCCTGCCGTTCCGTGATTTCTGATGCCATCCCGCACAGCTCTGGTCAGATTCAGGCCGTTTCCATTTTTTTCCAGACATTCCACTACCCGCACACTCTGCAGATAATGTCGGAAAGACCAGTCCGGATGTACCTGCTTAAGGGCAGCGTCCAGCGCCGCCTCTCCGGTATGTCCAAAGGGCGTATGTCCCAGATCATGCCCCAGTCCGATGGCTTCCGTCAGTTCCTCATTCAGGGAAAGGGCTTTTGCAATGGTTCTGGCTGCCTGAGACACCTCCAGCGTATGGGTCAGACGATTCCGGTAATGATCTCCTGTCGCCGCCAGAAATACCTGCGTCTTATCTTTCATCCGCCGAAATGCCTTACTATGCAGAATCCTGTCCCGATCCCGCTGGTATGCGGTCCGTATCTCACATGGTTCCTCCGGCCGGTCACGCACCGCATCCACACTGAATGCCGCATAGGGCTGCAGAAACTGTTTCTCTCTTTCCTCCATCATCTCACGAATATTCATGGCCGCACCCCCTCCGGCTACAACATGAAAAACTGCTGAAACAGCTGCTCCAGACTCCGATCAGCTTCCGGGTGGAACTGAACGCCGACCACCCGGCTGCCCCATTCGATTCCTTCTATGGTTCCATCCTCAGCCCGGGCCGACACGGTCAGTTCCCCGGCAACTTCATTCAACTGATAATGGTGCAGCGTAACGCCCTGCACCACATCCTGCCCCAGCAATTCATGCAGATGGGTTCCCCGACAGACATGAACGGGATGCTTTGCTTCATCCAGCGCATCCCTTCTTGGCTGTACGTCCCAGTGATGCTCCACAGGCAGGGTAAACATGAATTTTTCCCTTTTCATCTGCTCGTATAAGGAAAGAAGACTTCCCACATGCTGTCTTTTCCCCGCCTCTTCCTTCACCCGGAACCAGGTGCCTATGGCCTGCATGCCGAGACAGATTCCAAGAAGCGGAATCTCCTTCTGCACGGCATATTCCACAATTTCAAAGTGATAGGGATAGATCCTGCCGCCTCCGCAGATGAGAAAGCCATCGCACAGCTTCAGAGCCGATTCCACGGCATGACCGTCCACCGGCAGAATGCCGAAAGGAACGCCGCCATTCTCCACAATTCTTTTTCCATAATGATTTACAAACCGGTACTGATCCAGATAAGGATCCTCCTGCTGAAATAAAGATGCAGAAGGAACGATTCCGATTACTTTTCCTGCCATATGGCCACTCCATTTCGATTAATTAAACTTCGGCTGATAATCTGCCGATAATGCTGCCCTTTCCCGCAATTCTCACATCGTCAAATGAAACATGACGGAATTCTCCCATATTGGTTATGATCATGGACGTGATCAGCGGATAGCCGGCCGCCAGTATCTTCTCCGGTGAAAAACGAATCAGCGGATCTCCTGCTTTCACCTTCTGACCCTTTTTCACCAGCAATTCAAACCCTTCACCATTCATCTCCACCGTATTCACACCGATATGAAGCATGATCTCAATACCTTTTTCGCCGCAGATCGAGCATGAATGACGTGTTTTTTCCATTACAACATCTACTGTCCCGTCTACCGGTGACATCAGAACCGTCCCCGAAGGCATGATGGCAATTCCCGGTCCCAGTATTTTCTGCGAAAACAGCTGATCCGGCACTTTCTCCAGAGGCACAACCTCCCCTTCCAGAAATGACTGAATTTCCAGTTCTGAAATATTGCTTTTTTTCTTAAATATACTGTCAAATAATTTCATCATAAATCATATCTCCCTAATTAATCTGTGCTGAAATTTTCTCCGTTTCGATATATTATACAGACAATTCGCCTGTTCGTAAATACACACAGCTGATTTTTTGGATGATGAGGCGAAATGTGTTACTGTTCAGAGCCAAGCAGATTTGCACAAAAAGTGCGACGAAGGCTTGCATTCAGGAGCACTTTTTGTGCAAATCTATTTGGCGGATACGCCACACCGAGGAAACACACAGTGTTTTCGAGGTTGGCTCTGAACATTAATAAAAGAAAAAGCTCAGCAGTTTATCTGCTGAGCTTTCATGAGACACCGGGGACTCGAACCCCGGACAACTTGATTAAAAGTCAAGTGCTCTACCACCTGAGCTAGTATCCCATCCATATGAATTATAAAGTGTTGAACTTTGACTGGGCTAGCCGGATTCGAACCGTCGAATGCAGGAGTCAAAGTCCTGTGCCTTACCGCTTGGCGATAGCCCAATGCATGCCACCAAGTTAATGGCAGGGTGGGTATAGGGATTCGAACCCTAGACCTTCAGAGCCACAATCTGACGCGCTAACCAACTGCGCTATACCCACCATAGCTTTAACAAGCTTCACCAGAATCTCCGGTGAAGCGGGTGATGGGAATCGAACCCACGTATCCAGCTTGGAAGGCTGGTGTTCTACCATTGAACTACACCCGCATATCGCATCTGTCCGCTTTGTTTCTGTCTCTGTGTTTCTGTGTTCCTCAGCGAACAGATAGAATTATACTTGAACAAAAGAGATTTGTCAACAACTTTTTTCAATTTTTTTTAAATTATTTTCTGCTGTTCAGATTGCCTTCAGATACCTCTGATGATATTCGATTTTTCCGGTTTCTTCATCCACTTCCATGATCATATAGGAAGGTTCTCTGGGATTCTGCCGGGGGCTGCCCAGACTGCCCGGGTTGAGAATGACAAATCCATCCTTCTGCTGTTCAAAATAAGGACAGTGCGTATGTCCGTACATGGCGATATCCGCTCCGCATCCCCTGGCCATATCCTCTAGTTCATACAAGCCGTAATCAACGCCATAGCGATGTCCGTGGGTCATAAATATCGTATGGCCTCCGATTTCCACCATGGTGTCTACAGGCCAGTCTCCATCATAATCACAGTTTCCCCGTACAGCCTGCAGTTTACAGCCTGCTGTCTGCTCCACATAACCGCCGTGACCTTCCAGATCACCCATATGAAGAACCATGTCCACCTGCTTTTCACGTGCCATCACATCCTTCAGCCTGCGGACATTTCTGTGCGTATCGCTGATTACCAGAATTCTAAGCTTACTCATATTTTATCCACTCCATTTGCTTTCATCTATTTCCGTTTGCCTGCTCCAGAACAGCCCGCAGCGCACGCAGTGCACGGCCTCTGTGACTGATCGCATTTTTTTCATCCGGCGTCAGCTGGGCCATGGTCTTTTCATATTCCGGTACAAAGAAAATAGGATCATAGCCAAAACCGCCGTTTCCTGCCGGTTCCATGGCGATCAGTCCTTCCACTGTACCCAGCGCCGTATATTCTGTTCCATCCGGCAGAACAGCTGCCATAGCACATACATAACGCGTACTGCGCTGCTGCCCCTCTGCTTCCTTCAGCCGGTCCAGAATGATTCCGTTTTTGATATCATAAGGTGTGTCGTGACCAAGGTAGCGGGCAGAATATACACCGGGTTCCTTATTCAGATAATCGATCTCCAGCCCGGAATCGTCTGCCAGAACCATGGCTCCCGTCATCTCATGAATGGCACGACACTTGATCAGTGCATTCTCCTCAAAAGTTGTTCCGTTTTCCTCCACATCCACATGAATGCCCGCTTCTTCGAGGGAAATGATTTTCTTTCCGTAATCCTGCATGATTTCTTTTACTTCCCGGATCTTTCCGGCATTATTTGATGCGAAAATAATTTTATCTTCCATAATTATTCCTGTCCTCCCGGTATTCTGCTTCTGTTTGTTTTCTGTTCCTGTCTCTTTCCTGTTACTGTTCCTGAAGGCGCTTTCTTCTGGGCGGCTTCGGCCCCATGAACTGATAAAACGTGGTCTTCATCATGCCGTTATAAATTTTTCTCACTTTATCTGCTTTACGGCCCATCTGTTTCTCCAGATTCTCATAATTGGTGATCACATAGGCAGACCAGTCCTCCAGCTGTCTGAACTGGCGGCAGAAATCACCGTAAATAGGCGGAAGATCCTTCTTTTCTTCCAGACGTTCTCCATAGGGAGGGTTGGTGATGATAAAACCGTATTTTTTCGGATGACTCAGCTCACTGACCGGGCGCTTCTGAAAATGGATCAGATGGTCAACGCCTGCCAGCTTTGCATTTTCCCGGGCGGATTTCACCACCTCACCGTCCAGATCATATCCCTGAATGTCGGTTACTACACTGCGGTTTTCCAGATCCAGCGCTTCCTCTCTTGCATCCTTCCAGAGATGCTTATCAATGAGATTGTCCCAGCTCATGGCAAGAAAATCCCGGTTTACGCCGGGAGCAATATCCGCCGCCATCATGGCTGCCTCAATGGGAAAAGTTCCGCTGCCGCAGAAGGGATCCACCAGAATCCGGTCCTTATGCCAGGGCGTCAGCATGATCAGCGCTGCCGCCAGTGTTTCCGTAATGGGTGCTTTTGCCGTATAAAGACGGTAGCCCCTTTTATGAAGCGAATCACCTGAAGTATCGATGGTTACCGTAACCTCATCTTTCATAAGAGAAATACGCACCGGATAGGAATTCCCGGTTTCCTCAAACCAGCGGGAATGATATACGGTTTTCAGCCGCTCTACCATGGCCTTTTTGGCAATGGACTGAATATCCGATGTACTGAACAGTTTACTTTTGATGGAAGTCGCTTTTGTTACCCAGAATTTTCCGTCCAGCGGAATATAGTTTTCCCAGGGAAGACTTTTTATTCCCTGAAACAGCTCCTCAAATGTTTCCGCATGAAAAGTCCCCACATTCAGCAGAATTCTTTCCGTCGTGCGCAGAAACATATTGCACCGGCAGATTGCCTCTGCGTCTCCCTGAAAGGTGACTCTGCCGTCTTCCACCTTTGTAATATCGTAACCAAGATCATAAATTTCCTTTTTCAATACCGCCTCTGTACCGAAATGACAGGGCGCACTCAATTCAAATAACTGCATAAATTTTTCCTTAATACTGCAGCAAAACAGGAAATTACCGCTCCTGTTCTGCTGTCCGTCTGATTCTTTTACTGTTTTTCCGTTTACAGATTACATTATTTTTTATGTTTTGTCACCTTTTTTCTGTAATTGGGTAAAAGAAGAGACGAACTTTCCACTGTTTTCCCCGCTGAATCATTCCTGCCAAATAGAAATTCCTGAAAAAACATTGTAAGTTTTCCGTAAAGTGTTATAATAAAACAAATTATGCCCATGTCAAATACATGCGTATATTTCATTTTTCAAAACAATGAAAGGAGATATTTCATTGCTGGAAACCTATAAAAATATCAGAAAAACTGTAGATGCCAATAAAGATATGTATGAGATTTCAGATTCTGATCTGAAACAGATTCAGCATACTCTGAAAGGCATGATCCAGGATATCGATGATTTCTGTCAGAAGCATCATCTGACCTACGCTCTTTGCGGCGGTTCCTGCCTCGGCGCTGTCCGCCACAAAGGATTTATTCCGTGGGACGATGATATGGATATCTGTATGCCCAGAGCCGATTATGACCGGTTTGTCACACTGTTTTCAGAAGAATGTGCTTCCGATTACTGGGTACAGAATATCCGTATAGACGATCAGTACGATCTGCACTTCTCAAAGGTGCGTAAAAAAGGAACCTGTTTCGAAGAAATATATGAAACCGAACCGGATAAGGCCGGTATGTTCATCGATATTTTCCCGGTGGACAACACTTACAATAACCCTATTCTGCGTACACTGCATCAGTGTCTCTGCGACGGCCTTCTGCTGATCTGCTCCTGTGTCCGCATGCGGGGCAAGCTTCCCAGATTGCTGAAGTATGTCGGGCAGGATAAACAGACCTGCCGGGCCCTGCGGGTAAAAAGTTTTATCGGGCTCTGTTTTTCTTTTCTGCCGCTCAGACGCTGGATGCTGATTACGGAGTCCGCCATTTCCCTGTGCAGAGATGATACCACGCAGTATGTGATGATTCCCAGCGGCATCCGCCATGCCCGCGGTGAAACTTATGAGCGCAGGTGGTTCTTCCCTTCCCGGAAGATCCGCTTCGAAGATACCCGGCTGAAAACCCTGTGCCATCCCACACCTTATCTTCGTAAACTGTATGGAGATTTCATGCGGATTCCGCCGGAAGCAGACCGGCTGAAGCACAGCGTCATCAGATATGATAATTCAAAACTTTAACATCAGGAGGACAATTATGGTAGCAGCAGTTATTTTTGCAGGCGGTGTCGGCGCCAGAATGAAATCCGCCGACATTCCCAAGCAGTTTATTGAAGTAGACGGAAAACCAATCATTATCCGTACTCTTGAAGTCTTTTCCCAGCATCCTGAAATTGATAAAATCTGCATTTCCTGTCTGGAAAGCTGGATCGATGTGCTGAAGGAACAGATTGATCAGTATGGAATTAAAAAAGTAGAAGCAATCGTACCCGGCGGTTCCAATGGATATGAATCGATCCACAACGGACTTATGGCAGCTGCAGAAGGTGCCCGGCCGGATGACCTTGTCCTGATCTGTGACGGTGTACGCCCGATGATCACCGGTGAACTGGTTTCCAACTGCATCCGTGAAACGAGGGAATACGGCAGTGCGGTTCCTGTTACTCCCAGTATCGATTCCGTTCTGGAAAGTCAGGATGGAATCCATTGCTGTAAAAATTATCCCAGAAGCGAGATGTTCATTACACAGGCGCCTCAGGGCTTTACATTCGAAAAGATCCTGTGGGCACACGAAGAAGCTGAAAAACGCTGCATTACAAATCCCACTTCTTCCAGTGAACTGTTGATCGAACTGGGAGAAACCGTGCATATTTTTATCGGTGAACGCCAGAATATCAAAGTAACAACACCTGAAGATCTGTACACGCTGCGTTCCCACTATTATTATCAGCACTACAGACGTTTTGCTCAGGAGGAGTTTAAATATGAAGTATAGTCCTGTTTGTGATCTGGTAAGCAGTCACGTTTATGAAGATGTCCTGTCTATCCTGGACCAGCCAATTCCCTGGGAAAAGATGAAAAACAAGACTGTTTTTCTGACCGGTGCCGGCGGATTTATCAGTTATTACATGGTTCTCGCCATGCTTGCAGTCAATGATCGTGACAATATGGGCATCCGTATCATCGGTCTCGTCAGAAATTATGAAAAAGCTGCGAAAAAATACGGTGCCGTTCTGGAGCGCGGTGATTTTTCCCTGATCACTCAGGATGTTTGTCAGGATATTACCATTGAAGAAAAATCCGATTTTGTCATCCATGCTGCCAGCCAGGCCAGCGCATGGCACTTTGAAAATGATCCCGTAGGCACCATCAGCGCCAACGTAGAAGGCACCATCAAGGTTCTGGAATACGCAAAACGGTGCCAAAGCGAGGCTTCCCTGTTTATTTCCAGTCTGAAAACCTACGGTTCTGTTACCGACGGCTCCGACTGTCTGAAAGAGGAAACCACAGGATATCTGGATCATACTTCTTATAAAAACTGTTATGCCATGGGCAAGCGTGTGGCCGAAACTATCTGTGCAAGCTATCACAAACAGTATGGCATGTCAATTAAAATTGCACGCCCCAGTTATATTTACGGGCCTGCTTCCCTGAACGATGACCGCGTATGGGCACAGTTTATCGCCAACGTTGTGCGGGGACAGGATATTCTGCTTAAGAGCAACGGTGCCGCTTTCCGTTCTTTCTGTTATGTAACCGATACGGCAAGCGCGCTTTTCATGATTCTTCTGTGCGGAAAAGATGTTGCCCCTTACAATATCGCCAATACGGCATCTGACACGACTATCCGTAATTTCGCCAGAACAGCTGTAAGCGTTTTCCCCGACCGTAATCTGAAGCTGGCATTTGCCAATAAGGAAGATGAAGCAGAGCCTGCTTTGTCCTTCACTTCCACACCGGAAATACTCGACAGCACAAGACTTCGGGAGCTTGGCTGGAAGCCTCACATTGATCTGAAGGAGGGTATCCGCCGTGCGGTTCAGATTGTCGAGGAAGAACATCTGTAACCAGCAGCTTAAGTCAAACAGGTATCAATAAAACATTATAAACACACAATTCCAATCGGTTCTACAGCACTCCGTAGCCGATATAGGCATTGGGATAGGTCTGAAAGGCCGGAAGCTGCCTTGCATTGCGGTGAAACCAGCTTTTCAGACGCTCCCCGTAGAGCCACGGATCATTTCCTTCCACAATTCCCCACTGCATCAGAAGCGCCGCTGCTCCTGCAACTGCCGGCGATGCAAATGAAGTCCCCGTAAAGCCCGCATATTCCAATGTACCGCCTCCCGCTCTGGGTGCCAGAACATCCACCCCCGGAGCAGCCAGATCCGGTTTTACCTGATTGGTAAATGCCGTAAATCCGCGCCCGGAGAATGAGGCATATGTCTGTGTCCGGGAATCATAAGCCCCCACAGTAATGACACGCTCCGATGCAGAAGGAACAGTCAATGTGTGCTGCTGACCGGGTACAGCAAAACCGGTTCCCTGATTCAGTATATTTCCCGCCGGAAGCCACAGCTCCATATTCCCCGATACGATGCGAACCGGCATAATCTGGATCCGCCAGTTTCCGCTGTCCACAAACTGGTCCGCCGGGATCAGATCCATGAAGATTTCCTGCAGCGGCTGATAGGGAGACGGCAGCCCGTTATAGATCACGATCTGCGTCCGCCCGCTGCGGTACCTGCGGACAGGATTTTCTGCAGCCAGAATATCCGCATCATAATAAACGCGGAACATTTCTCCGGAGGGAGAAATCAGCTGTATCTGACAGATATCAGCGTAATTTTTCCAGAGCTGGATACTGAAAGAAGGCTGGAGGCGGGCCACAGGCAGCAGGATTTCATAAGGCATATCACCAAGCCTTACAGAGGTGTGAATGGATTTTCCCGCTTCATTGCCGCTGCCGACGCAGATTGTCAGGCGCTCCGACAGTGCAGTTTCCGTCAGATAGGTGGACAAAAGACTTCTGCCGCTGTGTGAACCGTAATTGTTTCCGATGCTCAGATTAATGGCCATGGGCCTGCCAAGCTCCGATGCTTTCTTCACCAGATAATCAACCGCCTGCATCAGCTGTGTGGTTTTCACATAATCGTCACTGCCGCTCTGTCCAAGACGCACCACCACCAGTTCCGATTCCGGCGCATATCCCTCCGCGATCATACCGCTCTCCTCCACTCTGCTGCCCGCCGCAATGCCGGCCACAGCCGTACCGTGCCCTGAAAGATCGCGAAAAGCAGACGGCAGCGGCCCGCTGTAATTCCCTTCAAGAAAGGCATTGATTTCCTCTTTTGTATATTCTCCTGATGCCTGATCCCACAGGGCAGCGATTCTGGTGCTTCCGTCCTGTTTTCGGAAAGCCTGATGAAAAATATCAATGCCCGAATCTGCGATTCCCACCAGCACGCCCCGCCCTGTCAGATTGATTCCCAGACGCTCCTTAAGCAGCGGAATCCCGGAAACCTGCACACTGTCCACCTGAGCAGCCGAAAAATGTCCCGCCCCGTTTCCCATATACAACCGTTTCGGAATTTCAATATAAATGACCCCGGGGGTCTGCGCCAGCTCCCCCAGAAGACGTTCCGGCACCCTCATGATGATATAATTTCCTGTCAGAAGCCTGAAAACAACCTCCGGGTGCATTTCCAGAAACGATTCCGGATAAACGGAACAGCGCACCACCAGTTCCCAGGTGTTTTCCTGCGGAGAATACCCCGTATTCAGGATCTCCGAGCGCATCCTCTCCTCCTCGGGTACATTCAGACTCACATTCAGTACATTTTCAAATTCCGGAAAATACATGTCTCTTCCCTTCCTGAAAAACCAATCTGCTTCTGAACAGTATATGGATTTTTCACAGAAATGATAAAAACATTTTTCATATTTTATAGAATATGCCACTATTAATTTTTACAAACCTGTGATAATCTTTAAAAGGAAACGGTTAACAGGCACTAACATCCGGTCTGCTTTCACAAAGCATGCCGGACATTACAAGGAGATCACCCCTTATGAGAAAGAAATCACACATCGGCCTTGCTCGATTTTTAACCGCTGATAAAAGCAGAGAACTTTTAGCATCTCACCGTTACTTTTTCTACGCCGGAAGTATTCTGCCGGACTGCCGCCCCTCTTTTATTACAACAAGGCATAATATTGAAAGTACGCTTCCCCTGATCCAGGAGTACATGGAACGCGTCCGCCTGCACCAGATCCGCACGGTCAATACGTATCTGAACCGCCGTGATTGTATCACGCTGGGCCAGATTTTTCATTATATAGCAGATTATTTTACCTATCCTCATAACTCCATCTATCCGGGGTCTCTGAAGGATCACTGCAGCTACGAGCAGTACCTGAAACTCCGTCTGAAAGAGTATTTTGTAAGCGGAGAAGCCCTTCGCGTGCAGTATACACCACTGGAATCACGCATGAGCACAAAAGATATCATCCGTTTCATCGAACAGAAGCATCAGGAATATCTGGCGCTTCCGTCTCACGATATCGAAAGCGACTGCCGTTATATTATTGCCATCAATCAGAGCGTACTCAGCGCCCTCAGTGCATAATTAAAAAATAAGCAGCTGTTCCGAGTCAGGCAGATTTGCACAAAAAGCACGCTGTTATCCACATTGCATGGATAATCCAGCGTGCTTTTTCACATTCTGAAGCTGATTCAGCATTTATTTCTGTGCATATCCTTTTTTCTGTTCAGAACCGGCTTTGAAAACACCGACCGATTCTGAACAGATGTACAATTCATTATACAGCGGCATGCTCCACATACTTCTTGATATTGGAAGCATTGGCAAAACGATGCATGCCTGTCTCGTCAAGTACAACCAACGTGGGGGCCTGTCTCACTCCGTACCGTTCTGTCAGTTCCGGATGCTCGGAGGCATTGATCACCTGATAACTCATACCCTTCAGGAAATTCTTTGCAATCCTGCAGTTAGGACAGGTGTCCGTTACGAAAAGCATACGGTCTGTATGATCGGCACTTTCTTCCGTCATAACCTGCTCCTGCATATCTACAGCCTCTTCCTGTTTCCATACAGATGCTGCTTCTGTTTCCGCAGACAATACGGCCTGTTCCTCTGCTGTAAATCCGCTTACAGTTACCACATTGCCTGCAATGGGTCTCTTCATAACGGAATTCTTCACATCGTATGTGACGCGGTCCTTGAATTCCTGAATCTTTCCTTCATTCCAGTTCTGTACAGGACGATAGTATCC
Organism: Lachnospiraceae bacterium; assembly: GCA_028724245.1. Classification (GTDB taxonomy): domain Bacteria; phylum Bacillota; class Clostridia; order Lachnospirales; family Lachnospiraceae; genus TWA4. The sequence continues at coordinate 16,319 of JAQYDI010000156.1, read as the reverse complement.
TGTAATACGGGAATAAATCTCTGTTTTCTCACCGCATATCGGGCAGACTCCCACTTCCCCGCTGATATATCCGTGATTTTTACATACTGAATAGGTCGGAGAAATCGTGTAGTATGGCAGTTTATAGTTGGCTGCAATGGCACGCACCAGCTTGGCAGCAGCCTTCCAGTCAGGCAGCTTTTCGCCCAGAAATGCGTGGAATACGGTTCCTGATGTATATCTGGTCTGCAGATTGTCCTGAATATCCAGCGCATCGAAAATATCCGAAGTATATCCCACAGGCAGATGAGAGCTGTTGGTATAATAAGGGGTCTCCTCTTTGCCTCCAGCCGTAATAATATCGGGGTAACGTTCTTTATCATGTTTTGCCAGACGGTAAGTGGTGGATTCAGCAGGTGTAGCCTCCAGATTATAGAGATCACCGTACTGTTCCTGATAATCTGACAGACGTTCACGCATATGATCCAGCACTTCCTGTGCAAATTTCTGACAGGATTCATGAGTCATATCTTCACGGATCCATTTTGCATTCAGACCGGCTTCGTTCATACCGATCAGACCGATGGTGGAAAAATGATTGCTGAAGCTTCCCAGATAATGCTTCGTGTAGGGATACAGTCCCGCCTCCAGAAGCTGTGAAATCACATCCCGTTTGATCTTCAGGGATCTTGCCGCAACATCCATCAGATGATCCAGGCGTTTGTAGAAATCCGCTTCATCCTCAGCCAGATAAGCAATACGGGGCATATTGATGGTTACAACGCCTACTGACCCGGTGCTTTCACCGGAGCCGAAGAAACCGCCTGATTTCTTGCGCAGCTCACGCAGATCAAGACGCAGTCTGCAGCACATGCTGCGCACATCGCTGGGCTGCATATCACTGTTGATATAGTTGGAAAAATACGGTGTGCCGTATTTGGCTGTCATCTCAAAAAGGAGACGGTTGTTTTCCGTATCGGACCAGTCAAAATCCTTCGTAATGGAATAGGTGGGAATCGGATACTGGAAACCGCGTCCATTATAATCTCCCTCCAGCATGGTCTCAATAAATGCCTTATTGACCATGGCCATCTCTTCCTTACAATCCTTGTAGCAGAAATCCATCTCTTTGCCGCCTACGATGGCAGGAAGCTCTGCCAGATCATCCGGCACCGTCCAGTCCAGCGTAATATTGGTAAAAGGCGCCTGTGTTCCCCAGCGGCTGGGTGTATTCACACCGTATACGAAAGACTGAATGCACTGAAGAACCTGCTCATAGCTCAGGTGATCCACCTTTACAAAGGGAGCAAGGTAAGTATCAAAGGAAGAAAATGCCTGCGCGCCTGCCCATTCATTCTGCATGGTTCCAAGGAAATTGACCATCTGGTTGCAGAGCACGGAAAGATGCTTTGCAGGTCCTGAAGTAATCTTGCCGCTGACGCCGCCCAGTCCCTCCTGAATCAGCTGCTTCAGCGACCAGCCCGCACAGTAACCGGTCAGCATGGATAAATCATGAATGTGAATATCAGCATTGCGGTGTGCTTCGGCAATCTCCTCATCATAAACCTCCGAAAGCCAGTAATTGGCCGTAATTGCGCCGGAGTTACTGAGGATCAGGCCTCCCACGGAATAAGTAACCGTGGAATTCTCTTTGACACGCCAGTCAGCCACATTCAGATAACTGTCTACTACATCTTTATAATTCAAAATGGCGGAATGCATGTTGCGCATCTTCTCTCTCTGCTTTCTGTAAAGAATATAGGCCTTTGCTACTTCCGTGTATCCGGCCTGCTCCAGAGTGCGCTCCACACTGTCCTGAATCTCCTCAACGGAAATCATATTGTCACGAATGCTTTTCTGAAAATCAGCGGTTACCCGCAGCGCCAGCAGATTGAGAATCTCCTCATTGTAAAAACTCTTTGTTGCCACAAATGCCTTCTCAATGGCATCGCGAATCTTGCCAAGTTCAAACTCTGCTACCTGTCCATCTCTTTTCTGAACATTCAGTTCCATCTATAAAAAACCTCCCAGTTATAGTACAGCAATGGCCCTGCTCCGACCTGAAAAGTTGTCGGACAGGAACACCTGCTAAATACGAATTGAATCAAATTATACCAGCCGCCTATTTCATAGTCAATAAAAAAGTACAATATCTTCTGTATTGTACTTTTTAAATACACTATATATTGTATATTGACTTTATGAAAATTCTGTGTGCCGCGTACATTCGTCCGCCGGATCATTCGTACAGCTGTCCAAACAGTCTGTCCGGAATATAACCTGTTACCCGGACACCGTCTTCCGTATATTCTTCTGTCAGAAGCTGCCCAAACTGCCGGATCAGCTGGATTTTCCCGACTTTTTCATAAGGAAACAGCTTCTCCACAAAAATACTCCGGGACCGGAGCATCTGCACGATGCCTTCCTTCAGTTTGTCCACGCCCTGTCCGCTTACGGCGGAAATCCGGAACACAGCATCTGCCTGAGAATCCCGGCAGACCACATCTTCGGCAACCAGGTCCATTTTGTTGAAAACCGTGATAACAGGCTTATCCGTTATACCCAGTTCCCGCAATGTGTCGTAAACCACATACATATGCAGATCCATCTGCGGGTCGGAAACGTCCACCACATGAAGAATCATATCCGCATAACGTGCTTCCTCCAGCGTACTCCGGAAAGCTTCGATCAGATTATGAGGCAGTTTGTTAATAAATCCAACTGTATCGGACAGCAGAACCTTCTGTCCCTCCTCTGTCTCCATTACACGGACAGCCGGATCCAATGTTGCAAACAGCTGATCCTCCGCCAGCACTTCTGCGCCGGTCAGACAGTTGAACAGCGTCGATTTACCCGCATTGGTATACCCTACAACAGCTGCCATGGGAAGCATGGAACCGCTTCGTCTCTGCCTTGTTACATCGCGATGGCGCACCACCTCACGCAGTTCTGCTTTCAGAACACTGATCCGCTCATGAATATAACGACGGTCCACTTCCAGCTTCTTCTCCCCGGGTCCCCTGGTACCGATACCTCCGCCCAGACGGGACAGGCTGGAACGAAGCCCCACCAGACGTGCCGCCCGGTATTTCAGCTGAGCCAGTTCCACCTGAATTTTACCCTCATGGGTGGTGGCATGCTTTGCAAAAATATCCAGGATCACCAGCGTGCGGTCCATGACCTTCGTCTGCAGAATATCCTCCAGATTACGCAGCTGTGCCGGGGAAAGTTCATCATCACAGACGATACCATCCGCATGAGTCTGATAAATCAGCTCAATCAGTTCATTCAGCTTGCCGCTGCCAAGATACGTACCGGGATGAATATTTTCTCTGTTCTGAATCAGCCTGCCCACCGCAATACCTCCCGCAGTATCCACCAGCTCCTCCAGTTCATCCAGAGAACGCTGTGCAAATTCCGCAGATCCGGTACACACCGTCACAAGAATCAGATACTCCTCCTGCTGTTTCGTTTCTATCATCCAAGTTGTCCTTTCCGTTTATAATCTGCTTATAAGCTTCTCATACTCCCGCATATACACTCCTGCGTCCAAAGTCTCTCCCTCAAATATACGTACCTGCATCAGCGGAGTCTCTCCTTCAGAAATGCCTGCTCATGCTCTGCTGCCTCATCCTCCCCATAAAGGGAAACATACTGCTTCAGAGCATCAGAAGCTTCATCATATGCTCCGTAGGACTCATAAGCCGTCACCATATTATAATACAGATCCTGCAGGTCACTTTTGGGGAAAGATCTGATCCCCTGCTCCAGATAAGTGACTGCCTGCTGTCCCTGCCCGCATCGTATAAAATATCTGGCGATACGGTTGTAGTCATCCGCATCCGCATCGTCAGCTCCTGCCTGTTCCAGATAAATGGAAAGAGCCTTACCGGAATCTCCGTTCATCTCATAAGCCAGAGCCAGATATTCCTGCGCTTTATTATCCTTTTCAAGCGTTACCGAAGAAAGCCTTTCTATGGCTTTTTCATAGTTCCCGCATATATATTCGATCATACCCTGATATTTGCAGATCTCATCCTCCGATCCGGCTGCATCGGAATCCACATATCCCGGCTGTTCCGTCAGTTTCAGATATGCCGTTGCTTCATCTTCCCACCCGGCCTGCTCCATGCTGTCGTAAATATTCCAGAACAGATCATAACCGTTCCCTTTTTTCTTTACAGCAGCATCAAAATCCTCCATGGCATGTTCTTTATCGCCAAGACGGCAGTACATGCTGCCTCTGCAGTAACGGATAAAAGCGGTATCTCCTTCCAGCTCCAGCAGTGCGCCGTAAGTAGCAGCAGCAGCTTCGTAATCCTCCAGCGCCTTTTCTGCATCCGCACGATACCACAGAATATCGTACTCCATCTTACCGATACTGATCCCGGAATAATCCAGCGCACGATTCAGATATTCAATTGCAGTCTCATAATCACCTGTCTGATACGCTGCAATCCCCAGTCCCCTGTAGGCTTCCTGATTTTCTTCATCCAGATTCAGCGCCAGCTGAAACTGCTTCTTTGCATCCTCGTACTCTTTACTGCCCAGACAGGCAATTCCCAGATTGATATAATTATCGGGATTCATATTATCTGCAATCACAGCATTTTTAAACGATGTCTGTGCTTCCACATAATCGCCCTGCCGGCACAGCTCCAGCCCTGTTCTCGCCAGACTCCCGCGATTCCAGGTATGAATTCCCACAGCCAGTACCAGTACTGCCGCACACGCGGCAACCGCAAGCTTTCCTCTGCGGCTTTTGAAAAACTGCACCAGCTGTTTCTTTCTGTACTGTAACTTTTCTTTTTTATTCACCAGCATCTTTCATCACCTACCGGACACCGGTACTTCCAAAACCGCCCCGGTCCTTTCCTTCCAGATGAGCTGTCTCCTCAAAAATCAGAGCCGGCTGATTCTTCATAATACGAAACTGACAGATCCGGTCATTCACATGGATCACCGTATCACGGATCGCCAGCGCCGGAAAACGCCACTCATCATTGTCTCCGCAGTAGCTTCCGTCGATCACACCCATATGATTGGCCTGAATTACCCCGAAATTCTTAAATGTGCTGCTTCGCGGAACCACATGTGCTTCATACCCCTCCGGCAGCTGCATGGCAACGCCCAGACGAATCAGTTTGAACTCGCCTTTTTTTAATTCCACCTCTTCCGCCGCCCGCAGATCGATCCAGTCTGATTTACCGTCAATATAAGCCAGATGGTCAATGGCATCTGTAAAATACTTGATTTTTATCGTCTCTGACATCTTTATTTCAGTTTTCCTCCATTGTCTGCATATCGCTGTTCACATCCCGCAGCCCGTCAGTCCCACAGAACGACATGACCGCATTCTCTTGTCTTTTTCACATCAATGACGCGCTGATTGCTGCTTCCTTTCCAGTGAAGCTGATCGTCCTTCAGCGCCATGATAAATTCACCATCCACCAGAACGTCTATATACTGCATCACCTGCAGATCATCCACTTCATCCCATGAAAATCCCGTATACATCCACAGGGTTTTATCCGGATATTTCTGTTTCAGTTCCCGTGCAAGCGCGGTAATCTCCTTTCTGTTTTCGGGATGGAGAGGATCTCCTCCTGAAAATGTCAATCCGGAAACGTAATCTTTTTCCATCTCCGCATTAATTTCCTGTCTGGCAGCTTCATCAAATTCAATGCCGCCCTGAATGTCCCACGTAATGGGGTTATGGCAGCCCTTACATCCATGTGTACAGCCTGCCACCCAGAGCACAACCCGAAGCCCGTCACCGTTGAGCATATCGTCCTTTGTTATATTATGATATCTCATCCTATCATTCCTTCCCAAAATCACTGCCCCGGACGGTCCGAAACCTTTTATTTTTCGTCCCGTACTGCTCTTTTTATCCGCATGGGTACAGTCGTTCCTATATTGTAATACACCCTTCCCCGCCAGTCAACACCGTTCCCCCAAAAAACACCCTCTGAAAAAAGAAGTTCCGGGCAGTATGAGAAATATCCTGCTCAGAACTTCATGAGGCCTGACCGCCTAAAACGGTTCAGGCTGTATTTTATTTTTTCCTGCGCATCATGATAACTACTGCAGCGCCGCAGATCACAGCTGCTGCCATCAGAATAATAAACGGCCATACATTGCCGGTATCACCGGTATGGGGAGTACCCTTTGTACTGCTGTCCGCTGCAGCGGAGGAAGTTTCCTGTGAAGCACTGCTCTGTGTACCGACTGTCGTCTGGCTTTCTTCGCTGCTTTCGCCGGATGAAGCTGCACTCCATACTGCCAGACTGTAACCTGTCACCTGATCCCAGCCCCCGGTTCCTTCCCGGTAGTACAACTTCAGATTCTCTGAACATCCCTCAAATGCATCTTCTGCAATTTCAGGTGCGTCTCCCTGAAAATAAACAGCTGTCAGATTCTCACAGCCTGCAAATGCGGCTGAGCCGATTGATTTCACAGAAGCCGGAATCACCACAGTCTTCAGTGTTGAAGACCAGGAAAAAGCATCCTCCGTAATATCGGTTATACCGTCTTTGATCACAATTTTATCAATATTATCAATATAGTCGTCCCATCCGTAGAAAGGCAGTCCGATTCCCTCAAACTCTTCATAAGAAGGAGCAATTCCGCCGCTGCCGCTGATGGTCAGCGTACCGTCCGTATCAAGCGTCCAGCTGATATTGTCTCCCTGCGTACCGGAAACCGTTTTTTCCAGTTTCGGAATATCTCCGCTGCCTGCACCGCCGGCATCACCGAACAGGATCGTCATGAATGTTTCCATCTCTTCTGCCAGCGCTTCGTCTTCAGAAACAGCTTCCGCCAGCGCTTCCATCTCCGGATTACTGAAAATTCTTTCCATCAGAGCAAGCGCTTCTTCCTCCGACATATTCTCCAGTTTTTCGGTGATTTCATCACCGGTCATTCCCTCGAACCCGGCTTCCAGCTTTTGCTGCAGAGCGGTCATAAAAGCTTTCATGCCGGCATTGTTCAACATCATCTTAAAACTTTCCGCTGCTTCATCTCCGTACTCAGAGCGGATCATCTCTACAGCCTCAGCTATACCGGCGTCCAGCTCCCCGCTTCCGCCTGTTTCAGAAGCAGACACAGTCTCCGCGGAAGATTCTTCCTGATTGGCAGCTTCCGGTGCCGGAGTTTCCGAAATTGGAATTTCCGAAGTTGGAGTTTCCGACGCTGCTTCTTCTGCAAATGCTGTCAGCGCTGCCGAAAAACACAGCACAGATATCAGAAGACAAGCCAGAAAATTTCTTAATATTCTTCTACTATATTTCATAACACAGTCCCCCTTTCAGGAAAAATCACTGCAGCCGTGCAGAACAGGAAAACGATTCCAAAGAATCCTCCCCAGCTCTGAACAGTTTCTTTTGATTATCATAACATCCGCAGATAACCGCGTCCACATCATGTAATAAATTTAATACTTTCTTAAGATTATGACAATAATTGCATCAGAAGTTTAATGTTTCAATTTCTATTGCCATTTTCTCTTAGTGTCTGTTTAACAACTTGGAGACAAGTATATGATATACTGATAATAAAAACAAGATAACATAAGGGAGTATACTGCCATGGATATATTGATTGTTGAAGATGAACCTGCCATTAACCATCTGATCTGTGTGAATCTGCAGGATGAAGGATACTTTTGCACCAGTGCTTTTGACGGACACCATGCTGCTGAACTGATTGAGAAGAACCGATACGATCTGATTCTTCTGGACATCATGCTGCCCGGAATCAACGGCTATGAACTGATGGAATATATACGCCCCACCGGGGTTCCTGTTATTTTCATCACCGCCCGGACAGGCGTGAATGACCGCATCAGGGGCCTGAAGCTGGGGGCTGATGATTATATTGTAAAACCATTTCAGATCGGGGAACTGCTGGCCCGGGTGGAAGCCGTGCTGAGACGGTTCGGCAAAAATGAAAAAAAGCTGCAGCTTTACGGCGTCACCATTGATCTGGAATCCCGCGAGGTCCGCAAAGACGGCAGGACAGTGGATCTGACCGTTAAGGAATTTGATCTGCTGATCCAGCTGATCCGCAACAAGAATGTGGCGCTGCAGCGAAGACGCCTCTACGAGCTGGTCTGGAAAGAAGAATTTACAGGAGAAACCCGTACACTGGATACACACATTCAGCGGCTGCGTAAAAAACTGGGCTGGGAGGATCACATCAAGACCGTTTTCCGCATCGGCTACCGCCTGGAGGTATGATACTTGAAATTTTTCTCCAAGATTTTTATCACTGTCACTCTGATTTTATGTGTTTCCCTCTCGCTGTCAGGATACTTTCTGATTTCCCTTTCCTTTCAGAATGGGATCAAACAGGAAAAATCTCAGGCACTGGAGCAGTATAAGATCACCCGGTTTGCCCTGCAGTCCGGTCTCGTGTCCATTAAAAATGATAAACTGGTCAGCGAAAACGCTTCCTCCAGCCTGATGCCGGAAGCTCTTTTATCTCACTCCGACAGCAGCATGGTGGCTGTATTTTCCGATGAAAAGGAAGCCTTGTATTCACAGTATCCGGCTGATTATGATTTTTCCATCCTTCAATCCGCCGATCCCCAGAAGCTTGTGTTTGAGATCCGGCCGGCAGGAAACAGCTACGTGCTCACAGCTGCAGGATGCTTTTCTCTGGACAGCAAAACCTATTATCTGCTGTACGGGAAAGATATCCAAACCATCCTTCAGCAGAGAGAGCAGATGGAACACAGCTTTTCCGTGATCTACTGCATGGTATGTACATTGAGTGTACTGGCGCTTCTGGCCATTTCCCTGCTTTTTGTCCGGCCGCTGAAACAGCTGACCCGCTTTGCAGCGGACATTGCAGAAGGAGATTACAGCCGCCGCGTCTCCATCCGGACCCGGGATGAACTGGGAGAACTGGCCGATACCTGCAATCACATGGCAGAAGCCATCCAGAAAAGCATTGATACCCTGACCCGGGAGGCCGTTCAGAAGGAAGACTTTGTGGCGAATTTTGCTCATGAACTGAAAACACCGCTTACCTCCGTCATCGGCTACGCGGATATGATCTATCAAAAAGACCTCACCAAGGCAGAAATCCGCAGCGCAGCGTGGTACATTCTCGATGAGGGGCTCCGTCTGGAGGAACTGTCTCAGAAACTGATGGACCTTATTGTTCTGAATCGTCAGGATTTTATGCTGGAGGAACTGTCCGCCGCAGAGCTTCTGGAAAACCTTTCCGAAACCCTGCGGCCGGTATGTGAAAGCAGAAAAGTTTCTCTGCGGTACGAAGCGGATGATTCGTACATTCATGTAGAGTATGATCTGTTTAAAACACTGCTTCTCAATCTGGTGGACAATGGGATCAAGGCCGGTGCTTCGTCCATCCGCCTGACCGGAAAATCCGATGAAAAAAATTATACCATTTGTGTTTCTGACAACGGATGCGGCATCCCCGAAGAAGAGATCAGCCGGATCACAGAAGCATTTTATATGTTAGATAAATCCCGTTCCCGCAAACAGCACGGTGCAGGTATCGGTCTTGCCCTTGTATCACGCATCTGTGAGCTGCACCACGCACAGCTGAAATTTGAAAGCGAGCCGGGGCATGGGACCACCGTTTTTATCATACTTTCTGAAAAGGACTGCTGAATTATGAAAAAATATACTGCCTGTTTTCTCCTGCTCTTTTTTACCGGTCTTTTTGCGGTCGGCGGCTTTCTGCTTCCCGGATTTTTTCTGGACAGACAACAGGACGCGCTTTTTAGCAAAACAGAAACCCTGACCCTGCCTGTCGTTTCCGAGCTTCCCGACAGTAAAGGCTTCCGGAAATTTTCAGCAGAAAAACTGCTTCAGGTGGCCTCCAGCTACAGCTTTGAAATATACGATCTGGATTACTGGCTGACCTATACCCCGGAAAAGGGCCAGCTGACAACAGAAGAGCTGCTTCAGGTCACTCATCAGCAGATCGATCAGCTGTGTGAGCTCCATATCCTTCCGGATCTCTTTTCCAGCGAAAACTACACCTACGAGGGAGTGGAACACGGAATTCCCTGGTCACCGGATGAAAAAAAGACCACTGATTCTTCTCTTCTGAATTCCGATTACAGCGGCTGGATCGTCTCCGGAGGCAATTCCAACCTGTCGATTACTGCATATGTCAATTCAGCCACCGGCCAGATTCTGTATCTGAATGCCTTCTGGAATACCGAAGACCGCTCCTCACTGATGCAGCCGGCTGATGTCCTGTATCAATACCTGAAATATCTGGAACTGGATCAGGAACCCGTTTCCATACAGGAAGAAGCAGAGCGTACCATCTGTGCCTTTGATAATTATGACTACATATTGAATGTACTGATGTACCCCGGAACCGATGTGATTGCTGAAAGAGAGACAGAGGAAGAGAAAGAAACAGAGAAAGAAAAGCCGGAAGAGGATTCACCCATCCACTGTTCCCTTTCCATTTCCATTCTCAATGCAGAATCGAAAACCGAAGTGGAAAATAACTTTTTATCACCGTAATATTTTACATTACAGAAACATTCAGCGGACATTTGTGAGACACCTCTCTGTTAAACTTTACTGTATTAAAGTAAATAAATACAGTATTGAACCGGGAGGCCGCAAATGAAAAAATTACGTAAATTGTTTCTTGTAAGTATCACACTCTTTTTCACCGTCTGCATGCTGTCCGGGCAGATTTCCGGAAAGAACATTTTCCTGCCCGCCGCAGACGCAGCAGATACAGACCTTTCTGCCGCAGGAATTCGGACCATGGCTGCGGATTCTTCCGATAACAATGAGGATGACAAACCGCTGCTGAATACAGCCGTTATTCTCGATCCCGGTCACGGAGGAGAAGATCCGGGGATGGTTCTTGGCCGCATTTATGAAAAAGATATCAATCTGCAGATTACCGAAAAGCTGCGCGCACTGCTGACCGACCGGGGCTGCAGCGTATTTACCACCAGAGATGATGATACCTATATCAGTCTGGAAGATCGGGTAAAACTGACGGAAAAGATAAAAGCTGACCTGTTTCTCAGCATCCATCTGAATGCCGTTGACGAGGATACGGTTTCCAGCGGTATTGAATGTTACTGCAACGATTCCGCCTGCCCCGGCAGCCGTCAGCTGGCAGAAGCAGTTCAAAGTGAAACGGTAAATGAAACCTGCGCAAGAGACCGGGGAGTGAAAGGAGAAAGCGATCTTTACGTCGTACGGAAAAGCAGGATTCCTTCCTGCCTGATCGAAGCCGGCTTTCTGACTTCTGACATAGAACGGCCGCTGCTGTTATCAGATGATTATCAAAGCAGAATTGCCGAAGGAATTGCCCGCGGGATCCAGCATTATCTGACAGAAGGCCGGGAAGGAAATGAAAGCTGAAAGGAGCTGAATTTATGAAACGATTTTTAAAGCATGCACTGTGCGCAGTGCTCATACTTGCCGTGTCTTCTTCCATGCTGCTTACCGGCTGTGGAAAAAAAGACAGCACAACTGCTTCTGATGCAGGATCTGCAGCAGCTTCTGCATCCACTTCCCCGCAGGCTGAAGAAAGCAGCCGCGGAAATGCATCCAAAGCCTCTCAGACAGATGAAAGCCGGAAGGAAACTGATGCATCCGCAGCAGCTTCAAAAGCTTCATCCACAGAAGATACCAGCGAAAAAGCCACAGAAAGCACAAAGACTACGGAAAGTACAAAGGCTGCAGAAACTGCAAAAGCGCCGGATACCACAAAAGCTGCGGAAACTGCAACGGCTCCGTCCGAATCCCACAGGCAGGAAAACTGGTCCGATTACAGCAATGAATCTCAGGGCTGGGGACAGGGCGTGAATTTCAACTCAAAAAATCAGCCGGAAGGTTCTCTTTCTTACCAGAAAAAATACGACTCCTATGATGCGCACTTTATCGGCTCCGATACCGACAGCAAGGTGATCTGGCTGACGCTGGATGAAGGCTACGAAAACGGCTACACCGCAGAAATTCTCGATGTATTGAAGGAAAAGAACTGCCAGGCCGTCTTTTTCATAACCGGTTCCTATGCAAAGCAAAACCCCGATCTGATCCGACGCATGATCGATGAAGGACATGTGGTTGGCAATCATTCCTGGTCTCATCCCTCCAAAGGAATGCCTTCACTTTCCGTGGAGGAACAGATTGAGGATATTACCCGCCTCCACGACTATGTAAAAGAACATTACGATTATGAAATGACGCTGTTCCGCAATCCGGCAGGCATCTTCAGTGAACGTTCTCTGGCCGTAACCCGGTCTCTCGGATACGATTCCATGTTCTGGAGCTTCGCCTACGCCGACTGGGATCCCGACAAACAGCCGGATCCGGAAGAAGCCCTTAAAAAACTGACTGACCGCCTCCATCCCGGTGCCCTGTACCTGCTCCACGCCGTATCAAAAACCAATACAGAAATCCTTGGAGATTTCATCGATCAGGCACGCAGTCAGGGGTATGAATTTAAGCTGCCGTAAAACCAAACGGCAGCTGGATATCCTTTCACCCCGCTGCAAAACCTCTGCGGCGGGGTGTTTTTTCATCTTATCTTAACAGTACCCTGCACTGTTTCCTGTAAAATGCAATTCCAAAGCACAATACATGGTCATACTCTTCTGCGAATTCTTCTGCATACTTTCTGTCATCAATCTGCTTCAGGGCCTGCTCGCAGTCTTTCTGCAGTTCCTCTTTCTTCCGTGACCGTTTCACCTCAAAAACGGCGATCTGTCCATTCTCATAATTTTTGACGATCACATCACTCCGCCCTTCTCCGTGTTCTTTATTGGATTCCACCTGATATCCGGCTCCGCTGAAAAGTCCGGCAAGAAAGGCATGATAAAAAGCTTCATTATAATCATAATAGCTTATGGTCCGGCGAAGCAGCTTTGTCATCTCCCGTGTAACTGCTTCTTCCTCTCCATTCCATACAGCAGAAAACAATGTATTTTTATCCCAGCTTCTTACACTTTTTCTGAACCATTCCACAATCGTATCCTGAAAGATTGTTTTCACTTCTTCGTTGGGAATCTTCAGATCAATCTCTCCCGGTTCCGGTTTCCCACAACAATCTCCGGGCTTTGCCGCCGTCAGATAACCGGTCAGATAAAGGACACTCCAGAAATCTTCTTCTGTCGCTGCTTCCGGGCTGTATCCGATTTCACATGGGCGGGTATCTTTCAGGGTGTTGAATAAAGTATAATCGGAGTCTTCATTAACCTTTACTTTGACACATCCTCCTGCCAGAAGCCGTTCCAGTTTATCATTAACCTCCAGACCCATCTTCCCGATAAAGCATTTGATGATATCATTATGACTGGTGTCCTTCCAGTAATTCGCCGGCATCATCAACGGGTCACTTTCCAGATCACTTACATAATTCAGTACATCCCACGGACAGTAAATCTCCTGATTTCCAAAACGGTATCCATCATACCAGTGCTTCACATCTTCTTTACGGGATGCAAAACCGGCATCGCTCAACAACTGCCCCACTTCATCCGGGGTGAAACCAAAGCTGTCTTTATAACGATTCCCGGCAATGGAATTCACTTTAAAATGATTCGTACCCGTGAAAATACTTTCTTTTGCAATCCTGAGACACCCCGTTATCACTGCAAACTGTAAAAATTCATTGGTTTTCAGGGACGAACTCATAATACTCCTGATCACATCCAGCATCTCCTGATAGTATCCATACTCACTGGCTTTTGCCAGAGGAACATCGTATTCATCAATCAGAAGAATAACCGGTTTGCCATAATGCATGTACATCATACGTGTCAGCAGAAAAAGACTGTTGCGAAGTTCCGTATCCGAAGCCGTTCCCGCCTTCAGCCTTGCAAAGCTGTTCCTGTCATCACTGTCAACTTTACCGCTGTCCATCAGGTAAGCATGCTCCACACATAAAGACGATACACAGAACGCCAGCTGATGATAGGATGAACGAAACCCATTGCCGGCCACATCTTTAAACGTAAGAAACAATACCGGCCACCGATTCATCCACTCACTGCACAGCCGGTCCTCTCCGGCAATCTCCAGCCCACAAAACAGAGAACGGCTGTCCTTCCTGATGTCAAAAAATGCCTGCAGCATGGTCATTGCCAGAGTCTTACCAAAACGTCTGGGTCTCGTAATCAGATTAACCTTGAAGCTGTCCTGCAGCAGTTCTGAAATAAACCCGGTCTTATCAATATAATAGCTTCCATTCTTACGCAGCAGTTCAAAGTTGTCCTCACCCACCGGCAGCAGGATTTTCCCCATTGATTCACCTCCAGCCATTCATAGTTACATTAAATCCTGTTTATGTTTTTATACTATCACATGTTTTCTGATATTGCAAGAGATAATCACGTTTTTTCTGCAGATCTTCATCACGATTCCGGATTCTCCAGCAGATCTTCAACTGTACATCCCAGAACTCTGGAGAGTTTATAAACCGTCCCTGCCTGAGCTTTATCAATATCATTGACTTTTTGCTCATACATCTGGATCGAACGCAGCTTTACCCCGGATAATCTGGACAGTTCTGCCTGTGAAATTCCGCGATTTTCACGGATGGTCTTCAAGCGGGGTTCCCACTCTGCAGAATTGTATTTTTTATTCATATCCTCGATAAAATGTCTGATATCCATTTCGTGATATACACGATACATGGATATGATTTCTGAAAAAGCAATTCTTGAAAAAATATCTTTAAACCTTTTTGCTGTCTCCCACTGATATTCAGCCAATGCCCAGCCGGCCCAATATACATCTGAGCGTTCTTCGGAAAATATTCTTTCAGGAAGTTCCCGATGGGGATCAGCATACTCAATGACTCTTTTCGCTAATTCTATACCGGACATACCGGAAACAATCGCCGGATTTCCCCGTTCAAATTTATCTGCATACCCGGATTGAACGAACAGTTTTGCAAATAAATCCGCATTCAGCCTGCAGTCTTTAATCGCATAATCAAAAAAAACAGCCAGATTCTGTTTTGCATCATTCAGATAAGATTCGCTGTATGCGTGGATCATTTTCTTTCATCTCCTCTCTGATAATATCTAAAACGAAGATATCATCTTTATAAGAACGGCTCCTGCGGATTTCATTCCTGTATGTTTCTCTGGCATCGGAATCGCGCGTAATAAATTCAGGATAATATATATTTTTATCAGCAGGTTCTGCATCTTCAAATCCGGTTTTGCAATCATATGATCTGAGCCGTGAAATAACTCAATTTTACCCATTCGATGCCCTCCTGAATTATCGTTGTCTTGAATTATCATTGTGATGATGTATATTGATATTATATCATTGTAATGATATAATATCAATATACACGTTACTGTTCAGAGCCAATGTCATTTACTTTAGGAATTTCAGACCATATATCTGAAATTCCTTTTTTTGTAACTACTCAGCCTGACGGCTGAGTACCTTTTAATAAATTTGCTATTACTGAAAAACTTTCCGTCAAAACAGAGATTTTATTCAGTCATTCAAAAGAAGTTGTCCACATTTTGAGATTGTTGTTTAGGTCTGCCGGATTCAGGAAGCCCTGTTTTTCCGGATTGTGGATAACTTTTTCTTTTGTTATGCTTTTTATATCCTTATCATTCCTCTTTATCCACAGGCAAAACGTTTTTCAATGCAATTATCCCCTGTCGTTTTGACGGATCAAATTCTTCGGATGATTTGCTTTTTTGTTTTTTTCTGTTAAAATCTTCGTAGAAGATTTTAACAGGGAGGAGGCTTACTTATGGGCGGGAATTATGAAAAAGATATTTACAAACATCTCATGGAAATGATGGAACGTTACGACTCCCTCGAAAAAGACCTGAAGTCTGTAAAAACTTCCACAAGATCTGAAATCCGTTCCCTGAAAGGGGAAGTCTCATCGCTCACCAGAAAATGCAGCACCCTTAGTGAAGAAAATACCCGCCTTCAGGAGAAGGTAGATTCCCTGGAATCGGAGAACGCACTGCTAAAAGAAGAGAATGTGCGGCTCCAGAGCATGATCGATCAGGACAGTAATAATTCTTCCCTTCCTCCTTCAACGGATCAGAAACCATCAAAAAAGAAAGCAAATGAATATAACGGAAGACAGGCTTCCGGCAGGAAAAACGGCGGGCAGAAGGGGCACCCCGGAACCACCTTGTCGAAAAAATCGGTGGAAGAAAAGATCCGCTCCGGAGAATTCCATCATACGGTTGAAAACCGGGTAAATGGCAGACCTGTTACAGGAAAACTGCCGGATACCGATTATATTTCCCATTATGTGATCGACCTTAAGATCCTGGCCGAAGCAAAGGAGATCCGTTTTTATGCAGACGCGGATGGAAACCATCA
>JAQYDI010000155.1 GCA_028724245.1 Lachnospiraceae bacterium | reverse complement strand
GTAGAAGCAGCAGTGTCACCGATCCTTCGTATGAAACAGATCTTCGGACTGGATCTGTACGAAGCAGGACTGGCAGAGCAGGTATGCGGATATCTGAAAGAACTCACCGCAGGAAAAGGGGCAGTCCGCGCAACTTTGAAGAAGTACGTTTAGGGTGTGATAAGAGTACGGGGGAGGGGGTGAACCCGGACGCGGAGGGCCATGTCTCTCCCTCCGGGGCGCGCTCCCGCTCGTGCGGAAACGCAGCGGTACTAAATTCGCGGGCTTCTTTCAGAAGCCGCTCATTAAGTGCCGGCGTTTCCGATGGCCCCTTGAGGGAGAGATATGGCCCTCCGCTGGTTGTTTCAGGCCCTACCCCTTACATGTACGCTTATCACATGTGGGGGGACGTTGAGGTGTGCGGGTGCGCAGGTTTTTGGGGCGTGGAGCCTCTTTGGGGCTGGAAGAATAACGTTTTTGCCAAAAAAAATGTAACTGCCGGGGGCTCTAACCTCCGGTAGTAAAAAAATATATTCGTGCGCCCTTCACCCCTTTTATTTGAGTGGTTCCAGTAACCAGTGAAGGCGCAGATATCTCCTTACGGGACCATCGGAAACGCCGGCACTTGCTTTTTCAAGCGTCAGCGCCGAAAAAGCTTAGTACCGCTGCGTTTCCGCACGAGCGAAAGCGTGTCCCGTAAGGAGAAATCCGCGCCTGAACGTCCCCTGGACGTTCCCCCAAAATAAAAGTCTACTTCAAGCACTCCTTCATAACTTCATAGCTTCCTTTTTCGTCGATGGCTTCCAGCGTCTTTGTTACCTCTGCTTCGAAGCCGGGCAGTTCTGTCAGGTCTCTGCCCCAGAAGGCGGTGTTGCTGCAGACTGCGTGTACCAGATCTTTTGCGGTGTCATCTTTGTGCTCATAATAGAATTCCAGTACGCTGCGGTCATCGGAGATAGTGTAGGTATCGCCGTTCAGGCGTTTTGCAGCGAGTCCGGCATCGGTCAGTTCGGTTCCTTTTGTACCGCGGTAGAATGCGATGTAGAAGGCAAAGGATGCGGTAATGCATCTGGGAAGTTTGCCGAACTTGTTTACATAGCTTTCCAGAGACGGCATAACGCGGGCTCTCCATTTCGATGTGGAGTTCAGGGATATGGAAAGCAGTGCATGATCGATGAAAGGATTTTTGAAACGTTCTGTTACTGCTGCTGCGAAGTCTTTGCATTCTTCTTCGGGCAGTGTCAGAGTGGGAATGATCTCATCGTAAATCGTTTTATTCATGAAACCGGCGATGGTGTCATCGTGCATGCAGTCTCTTACAATGTTCTGTCCGGCCAGATATGCACCCAGTACCATGGAGGTGTGTGCGCCGTTCAGAATGCGGACTTTTCTCTGCTTGTAGGGTTTGTGGTTGTCCGTGATCAGCACGGGCAGGCCTGCTTCGGCAAAGGGAAGCTCCTTTTTCAGGGATTCAGGGCCTTCGATTACCCAGAAACCGAATACTTCACCGGTATCGATGGTGTTGTCTTCGTAGCCGTTTTCTTCATTGATCGCAGCAGCTTCATTTCTGGGGAAACCGGTTACGATGCGGTCAACCAGAGTGGAGCAGAAGATATTTTCAGCCTTGATCCAGCTGATGAAATCTTCGCCCAGATTCCACTGCTCTGCATATTTTAATACGCATTTTTCCAGCTCTTTGCCGTTGTCGTCGATCAGTTCGCAGGCCAGGATCACAAACCCTTTTCCGGCTTCGGAACCGAATTTCTGAAAACGGCGGTACAGGAACTGGGTCAGCTTTGCGGGATAGCTTGCAGGCGGTGTTTCCGTAAACTGACAGGAAGGATCATAAACGATGCCTGCTTCCGTTGTGTTGCAGGTAATGTAGCGAAGCTCCGGCTTGTCTGCGTACGCCATAACGGTTTCGTAATCGCTGTAGATATTCAGGCAGCGGCTTACACAGGAAATGACTCTTTTATCGTTGACTTTTTCGCCGTTTTCGATGCCGCGCAGGTACAGGGTGTAAAGACCTTCCTGTTCATTGATGATATCGGCCAGATTGAAGCCGCCGCGGTTTTCGATGGGCTGAACCAGAACGACTTTGCTGTTGAAACCGGCTTTTTCATTCATCATATCAATGAAATAGTCAACAAATGCGCGCAGGAAATTGCCTTCGCCGAACTGCAGAACGCGTTCGGGTGCATCTTTTAAAAGAAAACCGTCATAATTCTGTTCTTCAAGGGTCTGATAATTCAATTTTTTCATGATGAAACCTCGTTCTTTCATAAGGGGGGACAGGAACCTGCATGAAAATGTCTGAGCCGCAGGCCCCTGTGAGGAATGAAATATCTGGTAAATTACAGAGTTACACCCTGCTTGAAAATTGCCATGTCGTGGAAACCGGCTTTTTCGGATTTGACTTCCTCGCCGGAAGCGACTGCAATGACGTAATCAAACAGCTGATTACTTAAGGTTTCCAGGTCGGTACCTTCCACCATAGCGCCGCAGTTGAAATCGATCCAGCCGCCTTTCTTTGCATAAAGTGCGGAATTGCTGGAGATTTTAACAGTTGGTACAGGTGAGGCGAAGGGCGTGCCGCGGCCTGTTGTAAATAGTACAATGTGCGCACCGGAAGCAGCGAGAGCGGTGGAAGCCACCAGATCGTTGCCGGGAGCACTTAAAAGATTGAGTCCTTTTTCCTTCACCGGCTCTCCGTAGGAAAGTACTCCGCGCACCGGCGCACTGCCGGATTTCTGTGTGCATCCCATGGACTTGTCCTCCAGAGTGGAGATGCCGCCTTTCTTATTGCCGGGAGAAGGATTTTCATAGATTGTCTGACCGTGACTTGTAAAATAATTTTTAAAGTCATTGATCAGGGAAACGGTTTTTTCGAACAGCTCCTGATTTTCACAGCGGTTCATAAGAAGTGTTTCGGCCCCGAACATTTCGGGCACTTCCGTTAATATGGTGGTGCCGCCTCTGGAAATCAACAGATCGGAAAATGCTCCGACTGTGGGGTTTGCTGTAATACCGGAAAGACCGTCGGAACCGCCGCATTTCATGCCGATGATCAGCTCACTGCAGCTGATGGGTTCCCTTTTTGCGGGGCCGGCGTAATCAACCAGTTCTTTGATCAGTTTCAGGGCATCTGAGATCTCGTCGTCGGATTCCTGAGCCACAAGGAACTTCACGCGTTTTTCGTCGTAAGAACCGATGTACTGCTTCAATACATCGATGTTGCTGTTTTCACAGCCCAGTCCCAGAACGAGAACGCCGCCTGCGTTGGGATGGTTGATCAGGTCTGCAAGAATCTGTCTTGTATTCTCCTGATCGTCACCCATCTGCGAACATCCGTAGGGATGGGGAAATGCTGCAATTGCTTCAATGCTGCCGCCGATGAGGGACTGCGCCTTCTTTTCAATGGCGCTGGCCACATTGTTGACGCAGCCTACAGTGGGGATGATCCAGATCTCGTTGCGGACACCGACTTTTCCGTCGGCTCTCCGATATCCCTGGAAGAAACGTTCCTCTGCGGGAGCAAGATGGGAATCCTGCTTATGATAAGTATAAGTAAGGAGATCCCCCAGAGCTGTTTTCATGTTGTGTACATGGATCCAGCAGCCGGTTTTTACCGGTTCCTTCGTGATGCCGATCTGAGAACCGTACTTGATAACAGGTTCTCCTTCGGAAAGATCTGTCAGGGCAAACTTGTGTCCCTGAGGAATGTCTTCCTGAAGGATTATGTTCTTATTATCAATAGAAACTTCGGTTCCGGCCTTCAGCGGACAGAGCGCAACAGCAACCTTGTCTGCCGGATGGATTTTGATAAATTTCTGCATAATAAAGATATTCCTCCATTGCCATCATTACCATACATCTGACTGTGAAAGTGAGGAATGTAAGGGCTTACATTCAAATTACACGATTATACGGAAAATGTCAATAGAGAAAAATGCAAATATTTGACAGAAAATGAAAAATATTCAAAATGCATAATTTAACATTGTAAAAATTGGATAAAATGACAACGAAAAAATGGTTGCAAACCATCATCGGAGTCTGTTAAAATAAAGACATAAATGTAAGGGCTTACATTTCGAACAAACGAGAAAGTGAGAAGGTTACTTGCTTACCGTTCAGAGCCGGTATACCGTGTTTCCGAGGCTGGCTCTGAACATCCACGTTATTATGGAAGGATTATTAAAGAAATGAAAGGTGTAAAACGAATTCTGGCAGCAGTTCTCTGCATCACTGTTTTACTCGGACTGACAGGTTGTTCCAATTCCGTTACGGGAGGCAAAAGGATCATCCGTATTTCTCACGCACAGTCTGAAACCCATCCCGAACATCTGGGACTTTTGAAGTTTAAAGAATATATTGAAGAAAATCTGGGTGACAAATATGAAGTTCAGATTTTCCCCAACGAGCTGCTGGGTTCGGCTCAGAAAGCAATTGAGCTGACTCAGACAGGTGCCATCGATTTCGTAGTGGCAGGTACCGCGAATCTGGAAACATTTGCGGATGTATACGAAATCTTCAGTATGCCTTATCTGTTTACATCAGAAGAAGCATACCATGCAACCATGAATGACACGGACTATATGAATACGGTTTATGAATCTACAGATGAAGCCGGTTTCCGTGTGCTGACCTGGTACAATGCAGGTACACGTAACTTCTATGCAGCGAAGCCCATCAACACACCGGCAGATCTGAAGGGTCTGAAGATCCGTGTTCAGCAGAGTCCGGCCAGTGTCAATATGGTAAAAGCGTTCGGTGCGGCTGCTTCTCCCATGAGTTTCGGTGAAGTTTATACCGCCATCCAGCAGGGCGTCATTGACGGTGCCGAGAATAATGAGCTGGCGCTGACCAACAACAAACACGGAGAAGTTGCAAAATATTTTTCCTATAATAAGCATCAGATGATTCCCGATATGCTGATCGGTAATCTGAAGTTCCTGAACAGCTTAAGTGATGAGGAACGTGAGATTTTCGAGGAGGCTGCAAGATTATCCACGGAAGTGGAACTGGAAAACTGGGATGATCAGGTAGCTGAAGCTAAAAGAATCGCTGAAGAAGATATGGGTGTTACCTTTATTGATGTGGATGTGGAACAGTTCAAGGAAGCAGTAGCAGATGTACAGGAACAGATGCTGGAAGATAACCCCAATATCAGAGATACTTATGAGCATATTCAGGAGATCAACGCACAGTATTCAGATAAGGAGGCATCGAATTAATGAAGGTTCTGCACAGTATTCGAAATATTATCGACAAGATCACGATTACTCTGTGTGTATGTATTTTTGCACTGATGGTAGTCGTAGGAACATATCAGATCGTAACCCGTTATTTCTTCAACAGCCCCAGTACGGTATCTGAAGAACTGCTGACCTACAGCTTTACATGGATGGCTCTTCTGGCTTCTGCGTACGTATTCGGCAAAAGAGATCACATGCGTATGGGATTTCTGGCGGATAAGCTGAGCGGTATGCCCAGAAAGGTGCTGGAAATCGCAATCGAAGGTCTTGTGATCATTCTGGCAGGCGGCATTATGGTTTACGGTGGTTTCAATATCATGGATCTGACCATGACTCAGGTAACTGCTTCTCTGGGTATTCCCATGGGCGTTGTTTATACAGTACTTCCTCTTTCCGGCATTCTGATCGTCATCTATTCTGTCCTGAATATTGTGGATCTGGTGACAGGATATGAGAACGAAACAAACGAATCCGCTGAAGTGAAAGAATGATGGAAAGGAGATTCATATGAGTATTGCAGCACTTTCAGGTTTAATTATTTTAGTATTGCTGGTAATCATGCTGGTTGCCGGTGTTCCGATTGCAGTAGCCCTTGGTATTTCGTCTGTATGTGCGATCCTTCCGGTCATGGATCTTGATGTTGCCGTTCTGACAGGTGCACAGAGAATTTTCTCGGGTATTTCCGTATTCAGTCTGCTGGCGATTCCCTTTTTCATCCTGGCGGGCAATATTA
Source organism: Lachnospiraceae bacterium (assembly GCA_028724245.1). Classification (GTDB taxonomy): domain Bacteria; phylum Bacillota; class Clostridia; order Lachnospirales; family Lachnospiraceae; genus TWA4. The sequence goes on along the minus strand of JAQYDI010000155.1, from coordinate 1,232 downwards.
TGAACAAGGGCGGTATCGCCGTTCGTCTGATCAATCTGGCCAAACTGCTGACAGGACGTGCTCCCGGCGCGCTGGCTCAGACCAATGTTATTGCAAACATGCTGTTCGGCTCCATTTCCGGTTCCGGTACGGCTGCAGCTTCCGCCATGGGCTCCATCATCGGTCCCATTGAAAAGGATGAGGGATATGATCCCAATTTCTCCGCTGCTGTTAATATTGCAACAGCACCTACGGGACTTCTGATTCCTCCCAGCAACGTTATGATCACATTCTCGCTGGTCAGCGGCGGTACATCGGTTGCGGCCCTGTTCATGGCAGGCTATATTCCCGGTTTCCTGTGGGGACTTGCATGTATGCTGGTCGTATTCTTCATGGCGAAAAAGAGAGGCTACAGAAGTACGCAGAAATTCAGCACAAAGGAAAAACTTGATATTATTGTGCAGGCAATTCCCTGTCTGCTGCTGATCGTCATCGTTATCGGCGGTATCATCGCAGGTATCTTCACTGCAACAGAAGGTTCTGTTGTAGCCGTTGTTTACAGTCTGCTGCTGTCTCTGTTCGGATACAAATCGATCAAGATCAGGGAGCTTCCGAAGATCCTGAAGGAAAGTGCGGAAATGACAGGCATTATCATTTTCCTGATCGGCGTATCCAGCATCATGTCATGGATCATGGCATTTACCAACATTCCCGCGCTGGTTTCCGCAGGCCTGCTGTCCATCAGCAATAATAGAATCGTCATTCTGCTGATGATCAATGTGATCCTGCTGGTTGTTGGTACCTTTATGGATATGACACCTGCCTGCCTGATCTTCACACCTATTTTCCTGCCGGTCTGCAGTGCACTGGGCATGAGCACGATCCATTTCGGTATCATGATGATCTTCAACCTTTGTATCGGTACGATAACACCTCCGGTAGGTACGACACTGTTTGTCGGTGTAAAAGTAGGCGGCGTTAAAATTGAATCGGTTATCAAACCGCTTCTGGTATATTTTGCAGCGATCTTCGTAGTTCTGCTGCTGGTAACATATGTGCCTCAGCTCAGCCTGTGGCTTCCCGGTCTGATGGGATATGTATAAAAAGTAATGTAACTGTTCAGAGTCAACCTCGAAAACACGGTGTGTTTCCTCGGTGTGGCGTATCCGCCAAATAGATTTGTACGAAAAAGTGTTCGTGAATGCAAGCATTCGTCGCACTTTTTGTACAAATCTGCCTGGCTCTGAACAGTT
>JAQYDI010000154.1 GCA_028724245.1 Lachnospiraceae bacterium | reverse complement strand
TGGATGCCTTAATGGCGAGTCTACAGGAAATCCTGAAACTAAGCGATGACCAGCTTGTTGCCTTTACTGCCGACTTTGAAGCCAGACTGCCTGAATACCTGCGTAATGCACTCCATCCAGTGACTGTAGCGGCATAAATCGTTATTTTGTTAGCTGAAATATTGAATTTTCAAGGTGCGAAGCCCATTTTGGGTATGGGAAGTCTTAGATACTAATATAAGAAATTTTACGGATTATGATAATCTTTATTTAAATAGATGGGATTATCTTGGCAAATAGTTTTTGGGATAGATAATTCGCGAAAATTACATGTCATGTTATAGAGAACGTGTGTAAGAAAGGATATCAACAATGGAAGAAAAAGCAATGCCAATAGAAATTGTGATTGATGAGGATATAGTGGATGAACCATTTTATGTTCAGGATGAAGTATCTCCATATGATACTGAATTCCCTATAAAACTATTATCAGGGGCTTTGGAAAGAAAAAAAGAGCAAGCAAATAGGATTGTAAAGTCAGTTTATGATTCTGTTATTAGAGAATCGTCAGTAGTAGCCCAAACAGAACAGGCTATGAAAAAGGGATATCGCTATGTTGTAGATGCAACAGAAAGTACACTGGAAGCGATTGAAAGTGGGAAAATTAAGCTTACAACAGAAAAGAATGGACAAACTTTTGCTCAGATTCGTCAGCCAAATGGTCACTATGGTTCTAAACTTCCAATTAAGAGAGAAGAATTTGCTAAAGGTATTGATACTGTACAAATGGCAAATGCGATGCAGATGAAGGCATTACAGGATCAATTGAAAGTAATAGAAAATCAAATTTATGCAATTGATCATAATGTGAAGGATGTTCTTCAAGGACAGCAGAATGATCGCATTGGTCTGTACTATAGTGGTGCTGCTTTATTCTTAGAAGCGCAGAGTGTTAATGATGAGCAGATGAAAAAACAGTTGATTGCACAGTCGTTAAGAAGTTTATCAGATGCGACCTTTCAATTGTCATTGACATTACGAGACGATATCAAATATTTGGTGGATGGCGAATATAAGGGAGCGAAAGGAAAACGAGTAGAATTGATTGAGAAAAAAATTCAGAGTATTCATCAATCATTTGCATATGTTCACCAGTCTGCAATGTTACGAGCTGGTATTTATTGTGAACAGAATGAGATTGGTGCAATGACCACAGTATTAGGAGAATACTCCCGTTTTATTGAAGGAACGATTGCTAAGAATGCTGGATTGTTGGCACAATGTGATGCAAATGACAATGGCTCAGATGCGGGGATTTGGAGCAGACGTGCAAATCTTAGACTGGATGTTTCAGATTTCGCAAAACAGATTAAAGCACCGAAGAAAACATTATATTTAGGAGTAGAATTGGAGGATGAATTATGGCAGGCGTAAAAGGATGTACAAATTCTAAGTGTGTTGCAGTTAAAAAGAAAATTACATATAAAGAGACAGAAGATTTTTGTTCAAAGTGTGGAGGTCCGTTAACATATGTGTGCAAGAAATGTTATACACCTATTGGAAAAAAGGAAAAATTATGTGCCAGACATCAAGCTGAGAAGGAAGATAAAGCAGATAAAGTAATGAAGACAGCTGCACAGGCAGGTGGTGCAGTGCTGTCTGTAGGGGCAGTTGTATTGACCAAAGGAAAAGATATTGCAAAATACATTCCTAAATTAAAATAAGGTTATTGTGAAAATGGATTGAAGAGAGGAAATAATCATGAGAAAACTAAAGAAAACAATGCTTTTACTTCTGGTGTTTACTTTATTGATTACGGGATGTAGTACAGCAGGAAATAATTCGGATTTAGATGATAAAGATGAACAGGCAACGACACAAAATCAAAAAGATGAAGACATGGTTGATGATACGGAAGGTGACCGATGTATTGATATCATGTTCCGCCTGATGCAGAAATACGGTCACCAAGTGCTGGAACAGCATGAGGCGAAAGGAACAACGGATTTGGGTGCAAATAAAGAGATACCAGAAACAATCTGTGAAAAAGCTGCTTGGTATATAAATTTATGCGTTGCGTATTCAGTGCCGATATGGTAAAATGAGTACGCAACGCATAAATTTTTTGCTTTTGAGGATAACGGAATGGATTGTAAAAGTAAAATGCGGGAACTGCGGGAAAGTACAGGAATGAACCGTAAAGAGTTCTGCGAGTTTTTTGGAATACCTTATCGGACAGTGACAGATTGGGAATTGGATAACCGTCATGCACCGGAGTATGTACTGCGTCTTTTGGAGTATTATATTCGACATGAAAACATTCGTAAGGAGAATATGGAAAATGAATGATTCAAATATTATTATGTATACAACCGAAGATGGACTCACAAAAATTGAAGTCACCTTTGATGAGGATACAGTTTGGCTGTCGCTTGATCAGATGTCAGAGCTGTTTCAAAGAGATAAATCAACGATATCCAGACACATAAAAAACATCTTTTCAGAGGGAGAACTGAGACAGGAGGCAACTGTTGCAAAATTTGCAACAGTTCAAACGGAAGGCAAACGTCAAGTGTCCAGAGACATTGAGTATTACAATCTGGATGTGATTATTTCTGTTGGCTATCGTGTGAAATCTCTGCGTGGTACACAGTTCCGTATTTGGGCAAGCTCTATTTTGAAAGAATATATGAAAAAAGGGTTTGCGCTGGATGATGATCGTTTGAAACGATTGGGCGGAGGAAACTATTTTGATGAGTTGCTGGCTCGTATTCGGGATATCCGTTCTTCGGAAAAAGTGTTTTGGAGAAAGGTGTTAGAAATCTATGCTACAAGCATTGATTACGATCCCAGTGCCGAAGCGTCTGTTTTATTCTTCAAACAGGTACAAAATAAAATGCATTGGGCGGCACATAAACACACAGCGGCAGAAATTGTTTATCAGCGGGCAGATGCCGAAAAAGAAAATATGGGTCTGACCTCATGGGAAGGGAAGCAGATCAAGCGTTCTGATACGGAAATCGCAAAGAATTATCTGACGCAGACTGAGCTGGATGCTCTGAATAAAATCGTGTCGGCATATCTTGATATTGCGGAAGTAAGGGCGTTGGCGCATGAACCGATGTATATGAAGGATTGGCTGGCGACGATTGATGATTATCTGAAAATGACCAGACGGGATATTTTGACAACAAAAGGGCGTGTGACGCATAAACAGGCGATTGACAAAGCTCATGAGGAATATGAAAAATATCGAAAGAAGCAGGATGAATTGCTATCACCGGTGGAACAGCATTTTATAGAGAGTATCAGGGAATTGGAGGCGTTGGAATAATTGAAGAAACGGACAAAATGTTACCTTTATACCCGTGTATCTACCTCTATGCAGGTGGATGGCTACAGTCTGGATGCCCAGCGGGACAAACTGCGGAAGTATGCGGAGTAGGAGGATATGATCGTTGCCGGTGTGGCAAAATATCTGAACAGCCACGGTTATGTGAAGAAGCTTCGTCAGAACAACACCATTCCGGGCTTTTCCAGAGATTTTGTGAAAAATGTGCTGGATAATCCTGTTTATATCGGCAAGATCGCATACGGCAGACGCAGGACAGAAAAGAAGATGGGAACACGAAACGAGATGCACGTGGTGGAGCAGTCTGAATTTCCTGTTTATGAGGGACAGCACGAAGCGATTATTTCCGAGGAAGATTGGAACCTCGCACAGGAAAAGCGGCGGGCAAATTCCTACCGTCGGGAGAAGGTCAATGATCCCAATCATGCGCATATTCTGTCCGGCATTTTGAAATGCCCCTGCTGTGGGAAAAGCATGTATGGGAATATCGCCAAGGCTCACAGCAAGGACAAAAAGACCCGATATTACTATTACTGTAAGAACACCGTCACTCCGATCGGCCATGAGTGTACTTTCCGTGTCAATATTGAACAAACGGAACTAAATCAGATGGTTGCAAAAATCATCTCCGCCATGGTCAGAGATCCCCGCTTTTCTGAGGCCATCAAAGAGAAAATCGGCACCGCCGTGGATACGGCAGATTTGGAAAAGCAGCTGGATACATTACAGGCGCAGCTCCGCCAGGCGATGGGAACCAAATCCCGGCTGGAGCGGCAGATGGATACGCTGGATGTGACTGATCCATATTATGACCGAAAAACTCTGGATTTGCAGCGTCGTTACGATGAACAGTATGGTAGAATAGAGGAAATCGAGATTCAGATGGAGGAAGTCCAGGGCCAGATCAGAACCATCCGGCAGGAGAAGATTTCCGGCGATAACATCTACCGGCTGTTGCTGGCGTTTGATGAAGTTTACCATTCCGCTACCGAGGCAGAGCAGAAAGAGTTCATGAAAGCCTTTATTGAACGCATAGAGCTGTTCCCGGAAAAGCAGAAGGATGGTAACTGGATCAGGAAGATTGTCTTTGCATTCCCTGTCCCTGTGAACGGCAAGGAAGTGAAAGAACTGCCCTTGGAAAATGAAACAATGCTCGAGACGGTATGTCTTTTGTCCAAACTTAATACAAAGCAACATATCGAGATTGATTTGGATATGGATGAACTGGATTTGACTGATGCGGAGAAAAAAGCCACCTATCAGGAAATCAAAGATTATGGGCTGGAACATATTGGATTGAAGGTATCTTCCCTATATATCGCACAGGTAAAACAGAAGTGTGGTATCATTGAGCGTGAGAACTATAATAAGTCAAAGTCTGAGGACGCTAAACAGCCGCAATGCCCGCCGGAGAAAGAAAAAGCAATCATGGAGGCATTGAAGCACTTCGGCATGATTTAGGGAGGGCGGAATAGGGTATGCAGACTTAATTCTGAATGGTGATCCGGAGACATATTTGAAAACTGTTATAGAGTATAAAACAATGGATTGATAAAACGAACAGGGGCTGTCGCACTAATTTCTTAGTGCGACAGCTCCTTTTCAAATCAGATGAAATATTCACTTACATCAGCTTTTTCGTTATACTGCTTTCGGACTCTGATAAGCACGGATCCATCGCTCTGTTCGATCTCTTCAGTAATCTGATACCGTGTGCGGCTTCTGTCCATCATCGCCTTGTAACGAGCCACTTCGCCGTGGTTGACCTTGAGTTGCTGTTCACGGGTCATGCCACAATCATCTTTCTGTGCAAACACCAGTGTTTGCAGGATGCAAGCTGCCCTTACACGCTTCATTTATTTCACCTCCCTCAGCCACCGCCCGGTCAGAACGGATGCTATTTTTCAGAGAGATGATCAGTGAACAAACCGCTCGCAAGCGCCAGTCTGCCGCCGACACCCACTGCACCGGATGCACTCCCATGATGCCTTGAACACGTCTATATTTTAGCAGAGTTTCAAATTCATTTCAAATGATTATTTCGAGACACCCTGTTTTTCTTTAGGACCCTTGCAAATTGAAACATACTGTGCTATTCTATAATCACAAGGACCCTAATGATTTAGGAGGTGATCTCATGGACGATAATTTAAATTTACGACTGCTTGGGATGTTACTGCAAACTTCATATCTCATGCAGACACGGGAGAAATATCGGGGGCAGGGACGGCTGCTCATTTTGCTGTACCAGCATGGTGAATTGACACAGCGGGAATTGATTGAGCTGACCGGCCGCCGTTCCGCAACGCTCAGTGAGCAGCTGGACGGAATGGAGAAAGCCGGTTTGATCTACCGCTGTAAAAACCAGCATGACAAGCGAAATGTTGATGTTGCTCTGACAGAAGAAGGAAAAAAGGCTGCAATACAGGCCATTCAGAACCGTCAGACCTATGCGGATGATTTGTTTGGCACTCTGCCGCAGAAGGAAAAGCAGAAGCTGGCAGAGCTTTTAGATATCCTGCTGCATATGTGGGAAGTCCCGATCAATGAAGAAGAATATCAGGTTTATAACACGGAGGAAGAAAAGCATGGATGCGATTAATGCGATATTTACCCGCCGCAGCACACGGCAATTTACAGACCGCCCCATCGAAAGCGAAAAGCTTCATCAAATATTGGAAGCAGCGATGAGCGGTCCCTGCTGCGTAAACGCAAGAGACTGGTCATTTGTAGTCGTGACCGAGAAAGACAAGCTGCAAAAAATGGCCGAGGCCAATGGCGATCCTGCCCGCCCGCTGAAAAGTGCAGCGGCAGGTATCCTCGTCTGTGGGGATTTGGAACGGGCATTTCGATTTGCTGAGGATTACTGGATCATTGACGGTGCTATTGCTGCAGAAAATATCTGCCTTTGCGCACATGCGCTGGGAATTGGATCGGTTTGGCTCGGCACATGGCCGCAGATGGATCGCGTACAGCGTCAGCGAGAAGTGTTTGATCTGCCGGATACTGTGATTCCCCATTCGATCATTGCCCTTGGTTACCCGCTTAAAGACATTACTGAGTCGCGTGAAAACCGTTATGAAGAAAATCGGGTGCATTTCAATCAATGGTAATGATAGGAACAGGAGCAATGAAATAATGAATCTGCAGGGCAAAAACAAAATGGCAGAAATGCCGGTAAAGAGCCTGTTGCTCAATATGGGTGCGCCAATGATGATTTCCATGTTGGGACAGGCGTTTTATAATGTCGTTGATACTTTTTTCGTTTCTCATATTCCTGATACGGCACAGGTCGCAGATATGGGAGACAAGGGCATCAATGCGCTGACGCTGGCGTTTCCAATCCAAATGCTTATTATGGCATTGGGGGTCGGAACAGGTGTTGGCATCAATGCTATGATTGCAAAGAATCTTGGACGTGGAGATCGGGAACAAGCCAGCCGCACAGCCGGTAATGCGATTTTTGTGACACTGTGTTACTTTGTGCTGATTTTTCTTTTCGGCTTGACGGCTTCCGAGGTATTCATCCATTCTCAAACAGCAGATGCCGTTATTGCAGGAATGGGAACGACGTATCTCCGTATTATTACAATCTTCTCGTTTGGCACATTAGGCTATATGTGCCTTGAAAAAATCGTGATGGGAACCGGCAGAACAACAATTACGATGGTATGTCAGCTTGCTGGAGCGATTACGAACATCATCCTTGACCCAATTATGATTTACGGACTTTTCGGCTGCCCGGCTATGGGTGTGGCCGGAGCTGCAGGAGCGACGGTCATCGGACAGTTTGTATCGCTTATCGGTATCTCAGTGGTCTATTTCAAAAAAGACATCGGCATTGACAATAGCTTCCGCTATCTCAGACCGGAAAAGCGGGCATTGAAGAATATCTATTCCATCGGACTGCCTGCCATTGTTATGCAGATTCTGACGCCGATCATGTCCTATGCGCTGAATCTGATTTTAGGTGCGATCTCTGTTTCGGCTGTTACGGCATATGGTGTGTATTATAAGCTGCAGAATTTCATCTTTATGCCTGGATACGGACTAAACAATGCCTCTATTCCTATTATCTCCTATAACTACGGTGCAAAGGACAAAGATCGGGTGTCTCAAACCATCCGGTATGGATTGTTCTATGTGTCCGTTATTATGTTGATCGGCATTGTATTGCTGCAGCTTTTCGCCCGTCAGATTGTAGGGATATTCTCCGTTACAGAGGAATCTCACCAGCTTTGCGTGCTGGCGCTTCGGATCATCACCTGTGGTTTTTTCTTCGCCGGTGCCAATATTATTTTGCAGGGCGTGTGCCAGGCATTAGGCAAGGGCGGCTACTCGCTGGTTATTTCGCTCCTGCGTTTTGTCGTATTGGCTTTGCCGCTGGCATGGGGATTCTCAATGACCGCAAATGCGGCCACTCTGGTCTGGCTGGCACTTCCCATTGCGGAAGCAGGTGCTTGTCTGACTGCTTTTGTATTCACGAAAAAAACCTATCAGAAATCTTTTGCAAAATAAAACGGACACCAAATTATCTGTTTTGATGATTTGGTGTCTGTTTTATTTAACAATTGATCAGAAGTTTATATGAAGATGCTATGTGCCATGCAAAACCTGCTTACCGTATTTTCTTTATGTTGAAACGTATCTCCGGGAATGTACCCTGTTCTGGAGTTTGCCTGCCATCCAAATGCCCGATCCCCCAGCATCCATCAATCAACAGAGCTTTTTCAATTCCTATGACCAAATAACAATTTGCTTTTCCGCTTTCATCCTGTCGGTATGTGCGTTCAGCTATTTTTTCTATCTGATATTTCATAAGGTTTCCTTTTACATGATGGCATTTTTAGAAAGAGATAAAATTAAAGCCGCAATTTCTTCCGGGGTTTCTCCATTATTTTTATTGAGCCATTGACGGATGATAGCATAGCCTCCATGACAAATGAACAGACGGATATAGTCCCGCTGGCTTTCCACGGGTATATCACCGATATTGTGATCCAGCAGTCTGCGAATAACCGGCAGATTAAAAAGCCTTTGCGCAAATTCTTCATCGTGGACGGTATTGATCAGCACACGCCAGTTCTTTCGTTCTCCCTCAAGAAAACGCAGTGCGGAGGCCAAACCGTCGCTGTCTTCTGCGCTGCTTTCGGTCAGGCGATGCTCCAGTTCGCTGAAATAGTCGGTTTCAATTTCGTCCAGCAATTCATAAGGACTTCCATAATATTTATAGAAGGTGGTACGGTTGATCTCTGCTTTTTCGCACAGGCTGTAAACGGTAATCTTTCCGATCGGCTGATTTTCCAGCAAATCGAGCAGAGCGTTTTTCAGCATACTTTTTGTGATTCGAATTCTCTGATTTTCCATGAAAGCTACCTCAACTAATTTCCGAAAAATGTTGACCTAAAAACAAATATGAACAGATGTGTTTATAACACATCATTTTGAAAGCAACAGTCTGTTGACCTTTTGCAGAAAGAATTGTATTCTATTTTTTGCGGTTTGTCAATCATTTTCCAGAAAGGAGTACGCAGTAGCATATGCAGAAAATCGCATCTTTTATTGTCCGCAGACGGAAAAGCGTGATGGCTTTGATGCTAATGATCGCTGTCCTCTGCGGCATTTTATCAACTAAGGTCTATATCAATGAAGATATGACTGAATATCTGCCGGATTCCTCCTCCATGAAGCAGGGCATGGATGTGATGTCGGAGGAATTTCCGGAGACAGAAACTACAAACAGTATCCGAGTTATGATACAGGATCTGACAGACACGCAAAAGCAGGAGGTTTTATTGGAGCTGGAAAGCCTCGAATATGCGGACAGTGTGGATTACGACAATACCGAAAATCACAACAAGGGGAATCAGACCCTTTATACGGTAAATACCGTTTACGACTATGGTTCCACAGAAGAAAAAGCGCTGGAGTCCCAAATTGCGGACACAGTGGGAGAGTACACTTATATCCTCAAAAATAACAACAGCTCCGTTGACGGGATTCCCGTATATATTATGATTGCCGCCCTGGCAATTTTGATGGCTGTACTCTGGATCATGTGCGGTTCCTGGATCGAACCGATGTTATTCCTGCTGACCATCGGCGTGGCGGTAATCATCAATTCCGGCACCAACTACTTCCTTGGAAGTGTTTCCAACATTACCAACATGATTGCGGCACTGCTTCAGTTGGTTCTGTCCATGGACTACTCCATCATTCTGATGAACCGCTACCGGCAGGAACTGGCACTGAATCCCAATCGCACAGAGGCGATGAGCGTGGCGTTGGGGCATGCCTTCGCCTCTATCTCCAGCAGCTCCATCACCACGATCGTGGGACTTCTGGCGCTGGTGTTTATGAGCTTTAAGATCGGTATGGATCTGGGAATCGTGCTGGCAAAGGGTGTTCTGATCAGTATGATCTGTGTCTTCACGGTACTGCCGGGACTGATCCTGATGTGTACCAAGCTGATTCAAAAAACAGCCAAAAAGGTGCCGCACATTCCCATGGGAGGACTGGGACGCTTCAGTTATCGTTTCCGTATTCCTGTTGCTATTGCTTTTGTGCTGTTGTTTGCTGCCAGCTTTATCTGCAAGGGAAACACCCAGACAGCCTTTACCCTGACCAGCGATGATCCGATTGCGGACATATTTCCAAATTCCAATACCATCGTCCTTGTTTATCGAAATGAGGATGACGATGCGGTGACACAGATTGCCGACGATTTACTGGAAAATGATGATCAGATAAAAGCGGCCGTCAGTTATTCCACGATGTTAGGTAAGCCCTATACTGTGGAGCAAATGACGGATTCGTTGGCAGAATTAAGTGATGATCTGGATCTGAAGCCGGAATTGCTGCAAATTCTTTATTATGACTATTACTGCCATGGTGACACGGTTGCCCTGACCGCAAGCGAATTTCTTCATTTCCTGTCCGAAGATTTGCTGAACAATGAGCTGATTGCCGATGAGCTGGACAGCGATTTGACAGATCAGATCGACTTGATGATGGAGTTTGCTGACGCAGAAAACCTGACGAAAAAGAAAACAGTCTCAGAATTGGCGGATACCTTTGGCATGGATGCCGATTTGGTGGAGAAGCTCCTGCTGCTGTACTACACCGATCACGATGGCGTAAATACCGGTTCAATGACACTACCCGTCTTTGCGAATTTTGTGGCCAATGAGGTGGCAAACAACCCGGATTATTCCTCCATGTTCGATGCAGAAACCCTCTCCATGATGGACATCTTACTGACTTTTACCGATGCCGCAGAGATGACCACCCCCCGCACCTATCAGGGCATTGCAAATCTTCTGGGTATGGATGCGGATACCGCAAGGCTGCTGTTTATTTACTATTACGCGCAGCAGGATAGCTACGATCCCGGCACCATGACCATGGCAGAATTTGTTGACCTGATTCAGAACAAACTGGCTAAGGACCCCACTTTCAGTAGCTATCTGGATGAAAGCATGGTCAGTCAGGTGACCATGCTGGGAGCTTTTACCGACAAGGCAGGAATCCAGGCTCAGAAAACACCGGCGGAGCTTTCTCACATGCTGGGCATTGACCAGACGATGATTGAGCAGCTGTTTATGGTTGCATTCCCGGCAGATGTGACGGATAAAACCATGTCCTTTGCGGAGTTTACTGGATTTCTGGCGGAGGACATTCTGAACAACCCAACTTATGCTTCCCAGTTTGATGATGCAACGAAAGAACAGCTGATCCAGATGAATCAGCTTGTTCAGGCATCTGCAGCGGGAACCAAGTTATCTGCCGCTCAGCTTGCGGCAATGCTGGGCATTGATGAGAGCATGGTGCAGATGATTTTTAATATGGCAAGTAACAGCACCGGCGTTTCATCAATGACTCTCCCAGCCTTTACGAGTTTTCTTTGCGACAACATCCTGACAAATGAAAACTATGCCGGTTATTTTGACGAAGGAACCAAGGCCAAGATGATCCAGATGAACCAACTGATTCAGACAGCAGTTGCCGGTGAACAGTTGAATGTGGCACAGTTAGCAAACATTTTGGGCATGGAGGAGTCTCAAGTCGATGTGCTGCTAAGAACAATGAATGGCGAGGAAGCTGACTCTGAGGAAAGCTGCACGGCAACCATTGTGGATTTTGTGGCGTATCTTGATTCTAACGGTACACCTAATATGAGCCAGATGAACCAACTGCTCCAATTGGCAGTATCCGGACAGTCCCTGGACGCTGCGTCTATGGCACAGGTCCTTGGCATGGATGAGGCCGTAATCACCCAACTTTATTCCATTGTACCGAACGGGAACCCTACTGTTACCGAAATGAGTTTACCGGAATTCACGGATATTTTGGTGAATCAAATTCTGACGAATGAAGCCTATGCTTCCCAATTCGACGATACTACCAAGGCAAAAATTCAGCAGATGTATAGCCTTGTAGCCCTGGCAGCATCCAATCAGCAGATGACACCGGCTCAGCTGGCGCAAGCTCTTGGTATGGATGAGACAATGATCATACAGTTGTTTGTAGTCTATTACACAGATATATCCGGCTGTACCATGTCTGCTGTTCAGTTGGTGGATTTCCTGGTAAACAATATGTCTGGGCAGTTGGATGACAACACGCTGGGACAGCTTCGACTGATTCAAAGCATCATGCATGGAACAGTTAATAACAAAGCATACACCTATAGAGAAATGAGCAACCTCTTCGGCATGGATGCCAGCATGATGAAGATACTTTACACGTTTCGCAACTCTCTGGGAGATACCAGCAACTGGAAAATTTCCATGCAGACGGTCGTGCATTTTCTAATGAACAACAAAGACCAGTTTGCTTCTGCTATGGGCGGCAATACGGATCAGCTGTCTCTGCTTCAGAACCTGATTGACGGTTCCGTTGCAGGTACATCCTACCCTTACAGCAATCTTGCTGCGCTGCTGGGGATGGATTCTACACAGCTGCGCCAGTTGTATTTACTGTATCAGACCGAACATGGGAAAACCAGCAGTTGGGGCATCTCGCTGTATCAATTTGTTTCCTTTATTCAGGAGGATGTGCTGTCTAATGAAAGTTATTCCAACCAGATGGATGCGGACGCTGCAGACCAGCTTTCCACCGCACGAACCCTGATGGACGCTGTGCTTTCCGGTAAGAAATATGATGCTGCCGGTCTGACGGAACTTTTTGGCGGTCTGACAGATGAACTGGATAGTAATACGATGGAACTGATGATGATGGTCTATGGAAGCCAGAAACTGTATGACCCGGACTGGAGGATGTCGATTCATCAGCTTTTCAATCATCTGAATGAGAGCATTCTAAAGGATTCTCGGTTTGAGAGTTTCATTGATGATGAAGTGCGTAGTGCGATTGCAGAAAACCGCAGTACCATTGATGATGGAATTGCGCAGATGGAAGGGGCGAACTATTCCCGTTTGATTCTCAGCACCACCTATTCGGATGAATCCGAAGAAACTTCCGATTTCATTGGCAATTTGATCAAGCTGTGTGATGCTAAGCTGAATGGGGATTATTACCTGATCGGATCGTCCGTTATGAACTACGAGATGGAAAATTCCTTTGACTCCGAAATGCTGATGATTACGTTGATTACAGCATTGGCAATTTTTGCGGTGGTGGCACTGACCTTTAAATCTCTTGTCATTCCTCTGATTCTGGTGCTGATCGTGCAGTGTGGCGTATACATTACCGTTACTACCATCGGACTTCAGGGATACAGTATTTATTATCTGGCGCTACTGATCGTTCAAAGTATTCTGATGGGCGCAACTATTGATTATGGTATTCTGTATACCAACTATTATCTGGAAAATCGGAAGGTCATGCCAGTGAAGGATGCTCTGATTGCTGCTTATAACGGCTCAATCCATACCATTTTGACTTCGGGATTGATTCTGATTCTGGTGACCGGCATTGTGGGAAATCTGTTTGAAAATCCAACGATCGGTCAGATTTGTAAGACTATCTCCACTGGTGCGCTGAGTGCATCCCTGCTGATCCTGTTCATGCTTCCGGCGATTTTGGCAGTTATGGATCGGTTCATTGTCCGAATCAAAAAAGAGCGAAAATAATAGAATATATTCAAAAAGAAGATGCATATCATTCGGTCTTGAATGGGAGGCATCTTCTTTTGGAGGATATGCAGAATCAATCTTAGTAAGTAAAAATGTCTGATTTGTATTTATTACTCCAGTTTACAAAAACAAAGCTGGAATGGAGTGTATTAAGCAAAGTTACTTCAAACGGCGCCGCAGGGTTGCTGACAAATCTTTCAACTTCTGTTGTTGCGATACTTTACAATTATCAGTTGATGCGTCTTACTGGTGAAAATGGTGTGGCAGCCTATGGCGTGATCATGTATTAAAGATTATGCAAGAGCATCAGAATTCCACCAGTACCCAGAAGAAAGAAAAACGAGCGTTCCTGCTGCTATGCTGGAATGCTCGTTTCTTCTGTATCTGTCTGATTTTGGTTATCGTTCGTATTCTCTGCTCTTTTTCCTTGTCTGCGAAACCTCCGGCTGCAAGTTTTTTAGTCGCTCTTTGATAGACCGTTTTTGCTTCTGAATCGGTTGTTCCTGCAATTCGGCATCAATCTGCCGGTTGGCCTTCTCAAAGGTGTCGGTGCTGTACCGATCTCGGTAAGCGGCAAACAGCCTCTGCACCAGATTGCTTCGCCCGCCTGAGCGCAAGGCTTCCCGTTCTACCTGTACTGCTTCCTGATTTTCGGGAGAAATACTACCCCGGATTGCAAGAAACTCAGCTTTATCTTCCTGCTTCTGCGCAGACAGCGTAGTATGCTGTGCTTCCAGCTTTCCGAGGGACATATCAATATCTTTCAATCTCTGTTTTCGGGTATGCACTTCGCCGTCCTGACAGCCCAGACGGGCCAGAAGCTGCGATTTTCTGGATTTCAGTTCTTCCAGATCCTCTGTCACAGCAGCAATCTGCTCCCCAAACTTACTTGCCCGAATGAAATGAATCCCGCAGCTTTTCTGTTCGGCAATCAGAGATTTGCGTTCTGCGTTTTTGGCCTTGATTTCATCCCTGACCTCCTGATATTCCTTGAGAATACCGGACAAAAGGCTCTTCTGAGATTGCAGGGAGTCCTGCTGAGTGGAATTTGCGATCAGCTGGTACTGGAGCAGAACCATGTGGTCACGCAGACCTTCCAATGCGACGGCGATGGAAGGGATACTGTCTTTTACAGCCTTGACGAGCTTCTTTACCTGTTTTTTCAGCTCACGCAGCAGTTGGTTATCTGCTCTGATCTGGCGGTTCAGTTCACACCGGTCGGTGATGAAACCCATCCTTTCCATCTTCCTTGCATGATAGCCCTCATGGACTGTCGGCTGCTCGGTCAATCCCCTGGCAGCATGGCTGCGGCAGTCCACACGGTCTGAAATGCCATGGCGCTCCTGCTCCTCATTGACTATGACTTCCCAGCTTTTACGCCATGTCAGCAGTTGTTCCTCGCTGTTCCAAAGGGCGGAAATGGGGTTCTGACGCCCATAACGAGTGCTTTTTGGTGCCTTGGATGCTCTGATACATCCTTCAATTTTCTCCGCTTCTGATGGGGTTAGATACTCCTTTTTCTCCCCGAATTGATACAGATATTGCTTCTCTCAGCCCTGTGTCTTGGCGACTTTGAACTCATCAGCAGTAAAACCACGTTCTTCGCTGCCATGCTTGCAAAGATATTCTTTCTGTGTCTTTGCCTGCCACTTGCCATGCTCATCCAAAGGGCGCATCGTGAATAGAATATGGCTGTGAGGATTATGCCCCGGTGGATACGGGTCATGGATATTCACATCTGCACACATTCCAAGATCCGTGCCTTGTTCACGGATGAATCGTTCCAACATACCTTTCCAGTCATCCAAGGACAATTCCGATGGCAGAGCCATAACAAGCTCTCTGGCCAGTCGGCTGTCCTTTGTTTTTTCCGCCAGCTCCACGGCCTCCCAAAGGGTTTGCCTGTCCTTCCATTCCGGCGGTGCGTTGTCCGGCAGAAAGACTTCGCTGTAAAGACAGCCACGCTTTCGGGTATAGTCATGGGTCAGACCATCGTAATCGTTGTACAGTCTGGAACAGGACGCATAGGCGGCAGCTGCTATAACAGATCGACCTGCACCACGGCTCACAACCTTGGCCTCCAGGTGAAAATAGTCCATCGCTCGTTGCTCCTTTCTGTGCCGTAGCACGTTTTTGTTTCTTTTTGCTAAAAAGAAAACAGGTGCGGTATGGCGATACAGCACCTGTCTCTGCGGAAAAGATGCCGGGGGCAGGTTTTCGCAGGCAGTTGGTGGAATACCGTAGTGAACAGCGACGGTATTCTGTGATGAAATCGCCGTTCACCAACTGCGTGGACAATGACAGCAGCGCCGCAGAGTTGTGGCATTGTCCATAAGGCTCCCGCAGGAGCCGCATCCGCCTCGCAGAGCGCACGGCCCCGAAGGGGATACCACCGCCCATTTATGGGTGGTGAGTAAGTGCGCCCTTCGGGAGACAGCGCAGCTGTCAGCGTTTATGCGTTCTTTCGTTCCCCCGCCTGGAATCGCTTCTTCAGCTCCAGCTTTACTTCCTCTGGTTCCATAGTCTGGGCTTCCGGGAATACGCTCTCCAGAATTGCTCCCATCTGGATCAGGCGTCTGGTTCTCTGTTTGCGTTCTTTCTGACGGTTACGGGCTTCGGCGGCTTCCAATCTGTGCTGCGCCTGCCATAGCTTCTTTTCTTCTTCGGTCATGGGTTTGTTATTTGCCATAAAAATCTCCTTTCTGGTGTTGGGGCGGTACTGGTTTCCGTTGCAGATGGTGCAGATACAATGCGCATTACAATCCACAAGTTATCTGTGTACTGACGGGTGATTTGTTCAGCACCATCGAAAGTTCTGTTAAGTACCGGAATCAAATAATTTTCGTGCTTCCTGCATATTGGCAGCAGCGTTCAGCTCCCGGATATTCTGATTGTTGATTTTCAGGGGGACACAGCGCTCCAGAATACGGTCGTAAACTCTGGCGTGAGCCAGATCTACAGGATGTTTCAGCTCGTCCAGCGTCAGAAGTACAGGGATGCCTTTCTCCAGCAGAGCGTTGGCGATGCACCCGGCGAAAAAAGATTTCCCCGTTCCTACATCGCCCCAAAGGAGCAGGCCCAGCGATTTTGCCTTCATTTCCTCCCAATGCGCCACATAATCATGGGCTTTCTGAATTTCCGGGTTATACCCCTTGTCATTGGCGAATGTGTAGTCACGCAGAGACTTGTCCTGTAGTCCATTGGCTTTCAGCCGGGATACCTGCATCAGAAACTCCTGATGTTTGCGCTCCGCTTCTTCTTTTTCATACGCCTCCTGCTGGCAGCGGCATCTTACCGTCGGCAGCAGAACCCGGTCGTTTAACTGGATCCGGTGCTGTCTGGGGGTATGACATTTCGCACAGTAAATCAGGCCATCCGCTTCATTCCTGTATTCATCGTCCAAAAGCTGCTTGGGCACTAAAATTCCGTCCACAGTGGCGGAGATTGGTTTCATAGACTTTCACCTTCCTTACATTCATAACTTCGTTTGGCAGGAGCCGGATGGTCACGCATGATCCAGCTTCGTATCGTCGCCGCATGATTGGAATACTCTTTTCCGCTGGATACCATATAACTGGATAGTTTCTCAATATACTCCTGATAATGGGGAATTTCCTTTTGCAAGGAAATCAGTTCTTCCATACTCAGGAATACATTTTGATAAGAGCCATAAGCAGTGCAGTCACTCTTACTCTCTGAATTTGTTCTTTTTATATTGTTCTTCTCTTTATTACTACTGGACAGTTTTCTGTCTGTCACAGGGACAGGTTTCTTTCCATCAGCAGGACAGAATTCTGTCTGTCCGGGAGAAAGATTTCTGTCCGTCTGGATGAGATATTCCGATGGAACTTTGACATAGATTCGGTTCGGGCAACCGGCCCCTTGTCGCTTACGGACGATCAGTTCTTCCGTTTCCAATGCGGTCAATGCGGTTTTGATGGACATTTCGCTTCTGTGCATGCTCTCCGCCAGCTTTTTGATGGGGTAGAAAAGGAACACATGACTCTGTTCATCTGTCCAGCCATCGTTTTTCTGTGACAGCCTTGCCCGGTCCAGCAAAATGGTGTACAGGATTTTGGCCGTTTCACTCAGGTTCGTCTTGTCCAGTAAAAACCTCGGAAATGCCAAATAGGTTGGGAGTGGACAGTCCGGCGTGAGAAATTGCGTCATGCGTTCACCTCCTTCCTGCGGCAGTCAGCCTGTCAGTCGGTCATTCTCCAAGGAAATCCCAGTCCAGATCTTCCTCCGGTTCCTGTTGGGCCAACTGTGGCTGGATAACAGGCGATTGAGCCAGTCCGGCCATGCACCCAGCCAGGAAAACCGGAAGGTTTTTCTCCAAGAAATATTAAATATATGAGAAAATTCGCAGAGTGCTGGCCGGATTTTGAAATTGTGCAACGGGTCGTTGCACAAATACCATGGAGAAGCAACATTTCTCTGATGGATAAATTACCTGACGAAGAAAGTCGTATTTGGTATGCACAGAAAACGATAGAAAATGGTTGGAGCAAAACTATACTGGATATGCAGAT
>JAQYDI010000153.1 GCA_028724245.1 Lachnospiraceae bacterium | reverse complement strand
CTGCGTCTTCTGCCTCTGGAAGACGAAATCAAGAGAATTACGGTTAATGACGGACGTGACAACAGTAATTTCAATGTATTTTTTGTCGGATCCATCACCGGAGGTACCGGCGCAGGTCTGTTTCTGCAGATGCCGTTCTTTATCCGTGATTTTATGAAACGCAACAGTGCCAATCAGAATGTCCGTATCCGCGGTATGTTTATCAGTGCAGATATTACAAGGAGCATTCAGCCTTCCGTAATCAATATGGATGCAACGATGGTTAATGCCTATGCATGTATTAAGGAACTGAATGCGTTTTATCTGACGCAGATTCGTAAGGACGATGAAAATAACCTCAGTCTGGAATTTTACAAAAAAGCAGATACTAAAACCATGGCTCGCAATGTTGCGGACAATATCCGGGAAGGCTATATCAAAAATGTGCTGGATACCAATCTGGATGAAAACGGGGATTATGAAGATTATGATCCGGAGGCGGACGAAGCGGATATCGAGGCAATCGTTTCAGATGGATCCAATATTCCCTATGATGCTTTTTACCTGATTGAAGGAACGGATAACGAGGGCGGAATCGGAAAAGCTGACCTGAACATCGTAAAACGTCAGGTTGCACGTATCATCTATACGATTCTGTTCACTCCTATCCGCAGAGCTGATAACAGTATTCTTGATAATACCGTGCTGCAGGATATGGAAGGCGGCGGTATGAACCGCTATTCCAGTGCGGGCATGTGTTGTCTGAAATATCCTTTTGAACAGGTGCAGGAATATGTAACCATGCGCTGGGTGAAGGATATTGTACAGGATGAATGGCTGCTGACAGATGTTATGTATGAGGACGAATTAAAAGAAGCATTAAGCAAGCAGCGTGAGGATGGTTCTGTGGTACCTCCCACCAGAGCGGAAGCATTTGTCAGGATTTTTACGGAACAGGCCTGCGGACTGAAGGAAGACAGCAAGCTCGGTATGCTGAAAAAAGAGGCATTTATGGATGATGAAGAAAACCTTGGCAATCCGATCAGCCGTGCTGTCAGCTGGAAAAACAAAATTGATGAAGAAATCAAAAGAAAGATCAATTCAGAAGAAGTGCAGTCTGTGATTGCCCAGTGCAATGTGGAGAATCTTTCCGAATATGATGCGGATAATATGGCTGACATGGTCGATGAAGTCTATGCGAATATTGAAAAACTGGAAAAGGATATTAAAAATGCCTATATCTCTTCCAGATTCAGTATCGCCAATGAAGTATTTCCTGCAAGAGAGGAATCCATGAAGCTTCAGATCCGCAGTGAATTGGGGATCTACCACAATCTTGCCACAAAACATCCGGTGGCCGCCCGTTTTCTGATCTATGATATGATCCAGATGATGGAAGAAGAAATGGATGGTCTGGAGATGAGTTTTCAGGGCACTGCGGATCGCCTGCATGAATTTAAAGATATCAATTATAATCTGGATAAAAATGCGGAGACAGATCCTATGGATGCTGCATCGGCTATCCGTAAATATGGGAAAAGAAAGATTCTTTTTATCAACACCGGTAAAAAACAGATTGAAAATGTTCTGGCTGATCTGGCTGATGCTGTGGAGGAGCAGATCAGAATGAATCTTGAATATGGAGAAAATCTGCTGAAATACCAGACTTACAAGCTCCTGATCAAGAGATTTACAGCTTTGAGCAATTATTATTATGAATTTTTTGCCCGGGTGGAACGCCATGTGGACTCCAATAATTCCAGAATTGAACTGCTGGAAAAGAGTTTTGAAGAAGAAATTTTCGGAGAGATCAACGTTTATTCTTCCAAGGAAGCTTTTGTCAAGATGTATGAAGAATTTAAACTGAAGGCACAGGTTCAGCTTCCGGAAAATACAAAAAAAGCCGTATTCTTTGACGTGTACAGGATTACATGTGAAATCATGGAGGATGAATCCAATCCCAATATGTCCGAGCAGGCAAAGCAGAGAAGGGATGAAACCAATTTCCGCCGTATGGATCAGAGTTTCCAGAAGGCTGTAATAGAAACGCTTCGTACGGAGGCTCTGAAAAAAGGACGTGAATGTATTGATCTGAGCATCCGGGATGCAATCCGGAAGGAGTTTGAGCTGGCAACCGGTATGCGCAGTGAAAAAGATGAGAACTACGAAAGCGGCCGTCTGGCTTACGAGCGCAGATTACTGGAACGAGGGCTCAGGATGGCTGCTCCCATGTTTTCTGTCAACAGTATCGGAAATACAACAGAGACGGTCTATCTGGCGCTGAATCCGGATTCTGCCGAAACCAGAGCGGATATTCCCGATGTAGGTGAAACCATGAAAAAGCTTGCCCTTGACAGAACTCCTGCAACGGACAACATGGCACTGAATATTCTGATGAATGAAGCATTTTCCAGATATGAGATGATCTGCTTCAAATCAAAGCATAAATATAAAGTGGAGGATCTTACCAAATACGCAGCAGATTCGGAATTTGCAAAAGCATATGAAACAAGGATCGCTAATCTGGGGGCTGTTCCGTCTGTTGAAGGTGATGATGCCTACAAGACGGTGGTTACTCCTCACCTGAACCGTTACTGGCATGAAGAAGGCTTTATTCCTCCTCTGGGGGCACGTGAACTGCGTAAATCCAATGAAGCCCTGCTCAAAGAATTTATTTATGGTATGGCTTTGAACAGTTTTATTATCTGTGATGGTTCCATGGTGAATAATGATGACAGAGATATCTGGTATTATGTTGACGGAATCCAGCGTAAGCCCCTGCGCAAATGCGGAAGACTGGTGGATGCTACCTATGCGGATCTGTTTGATGCGTTAAGTTTTAACGGAAAAATCAAACGTGAAATCCTGAAAAAAGTGAAAAAGGAGGTTCGTCGGGCAAAATTCCATCATAATGCGGAAGAAATAAAAAAACAGATTACTGTAACTGATTTTGTGAAACGGCTGGTCGGTGAACCTGTAGAAGAACTGCGGGAAGATCTGAGAGCACGGGAAGGAAGAGAAAACGGAAATATTCTTACGATTATCCGTTCCATGAATCCTTACATGGATGAAGATAAGTGGTTAAAACTGATGGATGGTCTTCAGCTGGCTTTGTTTGAATATCTGGGGCTGTTCTATGATGATCTTCCCAAACTGATCAATGAAAGTTATACTCAGATTCTGGATGTGATCTTTGAAAACAGTGAACTGGCGGTGAAAGAGAATCTGGATGAGGCGGATACGCTTCTTTCACGAAAGTTTAGAGAAATCAGAAAGCAGAAATACAGGGGGATTACATCTATTTTAGGATAGCGGGTGTGAAAGTCGGATGGGAAATTTTAATTTTTATATTAATGTAGACCAGTGCCTGAATATGTCGAACTTTGATATGTTTTTCTACCGTCTCCAGAAAAACCGCCAGTTCCATCTTTCCAATGTACACTTTTATGATGATGAGGGAGAGTATTCTTTAAAGAATGCTCTCCAGAGTATACACAGTTTTATGGAGGAACATCCTTATGATGTGGAAAATTTCAAGATTATTCTTGGAATGAGACAGATTTATCACGAGCAGCGGGAATGGAAAGATTCCACTCTTTATAAACTGCTGAAGCTGTATTACAGTCTGTGGGATAATAAACTGTTTATCCAGTCAAAGGATAATACAAGACGGAATGTATCCATGATCATGCTGATGGAATCGGATATGTCTCATCGTCATACAGCGATCAGGGAGTTTTCATACAGCGACGATGTTTTGCTTCTGATCAAAACACTGGGGCTGGATCGGCTTCATAAACTGGCTCTGGAGCGTACAGCGGATACCGGGACAGACGGAAAAAAGGGAACGGATGCGGAAACATATACAAAGAAAATTGAAGAATGGCTGTTTCAGCAATTTGAACGTCTGATTTATTTTAATGAGACTTCGGTAGAGGATAATGCGGACCTTTCGGATAAAATGATTGAAATTTTCCGGGATGCGAGGAAAATGCTGGATCAGGATACTGTGACAGACAGGTTCCTTCATCAGTATCTGGAGAACTATGTATGGATGCCTGAAGAGGAGTCTGTGCAGGATTATGAGGAACGGCCGGTATATGCGTCGCCGCGGCCGGATTTTTATGATGAATTCGGTGTGGAGGAAGAAGAGAAAACGCAGGAAGCAGCCGGAAATCCGGATCAGAAGGAGTTGTCGAAGCGGGCATTGTGGGATTTTATGATCAGCAGTATAGTCGATTTTGCACAGAGTCTTACCGGCCACTATGATGTATTTCAGAAAGAACTGGACCGTAACAGCCGTGCAAACAGACAGCTGGCGCTGCTGAGTGTTGTAGAGTATATTACTGCGGAAATCAGAAATACAAATTATTCCGGGGTTCTTGATAAACATGAGAATCTGGATGAAGAGAATCGAAGGAACTGGGAACAGGCCAATAACGATACACAGCTGAGACAGCGGTACGGCTTTATGCTTCGAAGTTATAAGGAAGAGCTTTTAAGTGAACTGCAGAGGCTGAACAGTCAGATCGAATCAATTGAGTCCCATACGATTCTTCCGGAGTATGAGGTACCTGAAACGATCGTACATTCTGACAGTGGAAACGATGCGGACAGCTACGACGGAACAATTGATGATCTGCTGGAGAATTTCAGGAGGCAGGGAAGGAATAAAAACAATGCTTTAGAAATCTGGTCGGACACTTCCGACCGGATAGAAGATAAAATCAACAGTATGGAGAGTGAACTGGAGGAGTATGCACAGGATCTGACAGATTCATATAAATACCAGCTGGACCAGAGAAGGCTGAATCAGAGGAAAACGATTGATCTGTGTTCTCAGAATGTGGTGGAAGAACGGATACGGGCAACAGAAAAGGAAAAGCAGAAGATTCTTGAAGCGCTGAATGCGCCGAATATGTCCATGTCCATCAGATTTCAGGATCAGCTGAATGCCCTGCAGAGTCTGGAAAAAAACGGAAAGGAAATTGAACATTATCTGAATTGTCAGAAGGGAATCCGGGCCGGCAGCTTTCTGTTTCTGGTGATGCTGGTGACGGGAGTCATGTTTTTCCAGATGATCACTCTGCAGAATATTATATCGGGAACAGGAGAAATGATCCTGGAATCAATGGGATTTCTGCTGTTGGTGTTCCTCATGCTTTTATTCGCATGGAGGGCGCCGATTGAGTATTACTATGATAAGAGTATGAATGCTGTCGATCATCTGGAGGATGATCTGGAAGAGTTTCTTACAGGCTATATTCAGAAGCAGAGACAGTTTGATGAGTATATCAATTCACTGAACAGACTGGATGCGGTGAATTCCTATCTGGAGCTGTTGGAAAAGATTCGATACATCTCCTCATTAAAATCAAAAAAGCTGTTGTGGCATAAGGTTAAAATCTGTGAACATCTTGATAAGCTGACATATTTTGATCAGATGATCGATGACGTGGCTTATGATTCCAGTTACAGAAAAACAAGAAAATCGTATGCCCTTGATGAAAATGAGGATGTTATTCATAATTCACTGTATTGGCCGCAGGGAGAGACGGAGGTATGATGGATCAGTTAATAAAGCTAATATTTGCTCTGATGATCTTTATTTTGCTGGGGGCATTTATTAATCTGGGAATTATTCTGCAGCGGCGCAGTCTGGAAAGGCGCTATCTGCATTGCCGGAATATTGCTGTATGGCTGGGATTTATGCTGCTGGCCTGCAACAGTTTTTCATTCGGTGCATATGAATATCTGGCCGGGAAAATTATTGATTTGTCCATGCTGGAGGGATTCTGGGACAGTATCAGGCCGTTGCAGAATGAAGCGTTGTTTTCCAGATTTCAGTATTTTATTGTCTGCAATTATCTGCTGATGATCAGTGCAGTCATTGTTTTTGCAGCAACAAATCTGCTTTTTGTCCGGGCGAAACGTTTTATTGATATCAGCAATCGTTCGGGAATCTGCCGGATGATTCATTTTCCATGGATTCTGGCAGAACTTTTTTATGAGGAAGATGAGGAAGAAGATGGAAAGTACCGGCTGAATCCGCGAGGGAATGTCAGCGGGATGTGGTCAGGGTGGATGGTATGGATCCTTTTTCTGGTTATTCTGGTGGAAATGCTTCCCTATCTGGCCGCATTCGGAACAAAGAGCGGCTGGATCAACGAACGTGCTGTGAATGTGGCCTCTTCCATTTATTTTGTGCCTGTTTGTCTGCTTATACTGATGGAACAGATTCATTTTTTTCTGGAAGGCAATGAGGAATATGAAGTCAGTGGTTTTCAGAGTGATGAAATCGGCTATGTCAGGCAGGGCGGGCTGGAAACGCTGGTCGATGACTATAAAACCAGCTTTTCACAGACGGATGCGCTGCTGAATTCCTATGTACAGCAGCAGAAACAGGATCAGATCCAGATACATAATGACCTGACCGCCAGTCAGTCAGAAGATTGTGAACAACCGGAGATCCTGCATATCCTGAATCAGCAGCTGACAGATGCCGGCGTTGCAACAGTTGGAAGTTTTCAGAATGCGCTGAGTTATCTTCTGAACGGTAAATCCATTAATATCAGAGATCATATTCAGGGAGAATTTTTGAGTTATCTTGCTGTATATATGAGTTTTTATATCTCACAGGGGAAAACTTTTCTTGTTTTATGTAAGAATAACAGGAAGGCAAAGCTGATCTGTAAAGAGATGGACCGCGCTTTAAAAAGAATCAATAAATTTGCGGGAATCTGGAAATGTTCGGACATAGAGGATGCGGACAGTAACCGTTCCATGAACATACTGGTCTGCGGATATCAGGATCTGGTAAGCCACAGTCTGCTGAATAAACGGCCTGATTTTTTTGAAGCGCTGATGGGCTGTGTCCTGACGGACGGTCTGGAGTTCTGCGCGCAGGGAAATGTTCAGAAGGAACTGATTTTTACGGAGCTTCGCAGAGTGCAGCGGAATCTGCTGTATGTGCTGTTTTCCGATGAAGATAATGATTCTCTGCGGACGGCATTTGAAGCTTTTACAGGAAAAGAAATCTGTTCTTTTCATCACGATGAATTTCCTTCTCAGGTGTCGATCATGGTGTGGAAAGAAGAAAGTTACCATAAGATTCAGAGATGTCTGGGAATTGGTGATGTGGAGGATCCATATCTTGGGGTATCGATTCCTCTGGCGCTTGTCGGGATCAAAGCAGGGCTGCCTGATGTACAGGTGATAGCAGGTGAACGGAAGGGATATCTGACTTATTTTGATAATATGAAGATGAGCAGTCAGGAGATCACCCGTTATATGGGCGCAAATTATGCAGTGGAGAATATGATCCGGTATAACCAGTTCAGGATCAACGGTTCTTCGGAACTGGAGATGCTGGTGCTGTATGACTCGGAATTCAATTATTATAACTGTTTCTGGTCCTGGCTGAAGTATGGAGGCAAGGTTGCAACTCTGGTTCATATCGTCTCTCCTCCCTATATGCTCAGGGAGTATATGGCTGCCAATATGAATACAATGCTTGCCAGAAATAATGCATTTGATGCCCTGATTCCCTATCAGTCCATACTGGACAGATCCAGGTATCTGGCCCTGCTGCTTGATCTGAGCAATAAAGGGATGGATGATGATGAACTGCAGATGAAGATGCTGGAATACAACTGGAATGTGGACAGCACCGAGCAGCTTCTTGAAATGTGCCTGAAGGGAATTCTGAATACCAGAGAGTATTATAATATTTATGAGTGTTTTCAGTTTAATGAAGTGGGCGAATTTGATCCCGCCGGAAATGAGTATGTGAGACATACTCATATTAAACTGACAGATGAAAATATCAGAAAACGGATCCAGAGCAAGCTGATTTTTGCTTCCATGGTGGAGAAAAAGAATGTTGTGGAAGAACTGCCCATATTAAAAAGCAATATTTATAATTATTACCTCAGGGGGCAGATCGTTCCCATCGGCGGTTATATGCAGAGAATTGTAAATATCAGTGATAAGCGGGTATTTGTAGAGCAGGCTGCGGCAGTCAACCGTCTTGATTATTATCAGACATCTGAATTTGAGATCACGGATCTGAAAAAGCGGGATGACAGCCTTAATCTGGAACTGCTCCATTCCGGCTTATATACGGGTCGTGTGAAAAGAAAAATTTATGGTTACTGGGAATCGAATAACGGAATCGATTTTTCAGATCCCGGAATGATGAATTACGTCAGTGTTAAGGATATGAACAATCAGACCATATGTATGGATATGGAAGATGTTAATATCATGAAACTCAGCCTGAAAAAGGAGGTATTCGGCGAAAAACAGCAGGAAGCGGTAAATCTTGCAGCATTTATGATGCAGGAGGTTTTCAAGGTTCTGTTTCCTTACAGCTATATGAATCTTTTTGCGGTAATCGATTATGATCCCGGAGATGGATACTGGGAAAAAATGATCAATGAAACAGATTCCTGTTCTTATGAAGAACGGGTTCACAGTATTCTTCCTTTTATCCGGAAGACCGATGATGAAAATCAGGATCCCGGTTTTCTGGATATATACATTATTGAATTCAGCGCTCTTGAGATGGGTATGATTTCAATGCTTCATAATAATATGAAGAAAATGTTCCGGATCATGATGCTCTATCTGCACTGGTATCTGGGGAAACAGAAAGCAAAGCCTCAGAAACAGAAAAAGGAAGATTCCAAAACAGCTGCCGGAGCAGTCTCTGATGCTGCTTTGAAGGCATCTGCATTTCTGGCAGAGCTTTTATCAGATGGAAAGAAGGAAAAAACGGAGATTAAGGCAGAAACAGAGGATACAGATGTTTCATCGGCAGCAGAGAATCCGGAATCTGCAGAAAATACAGCGGAAATGCAGCCGTCTGTGACTGCAGAAACTGCAGAGAATCAGGATGAGACAGATCCTGAAGCAGCAGAAGAAGAAATACAGCTGCCTGAAACTGCAGAAACACAGGAAAATACGGAACCTGTGGCAGCGGAAGAAGAAATACAGCTGTCTGAAACTGCAGAAACACAGGAAAATACGGAACCTGTGGCAGCAGCAGAAAAAATGCAGCTGCCTGAGATTGCAGAGAAACAGGAGAAGACGGAGTCAGCAGAAGCTGCAGAGGAAATACAGCTGCCTGAAATTTCAGAAGATGCAGAAAAACCGGAGATAACGGAAGCGGAAGCAGCAGAGGCAGAAACAGAAGCAGGTTCCGGGACAGCAGATTCTGAAATACCGGAGCCTGAATCTGAAAATGTTAAAGGCAGTGAAAACCATAATGGGAAATTTGCAGATTTTATATCGGATATTATCAATGAGGTCGAGGAAACACGGCTGAATGATGAGTATGGATGTGCAGAAGACAGTACGGTGGTACCATGTTATCTGAATCTGGGGGGAAGAAAAGTTTCGCCCTGTTTTGCCCCTGATGAATGGTATGGCTTCCTGAAACGGATTCTGGCTGATTATCAGGAACTGAAAACCAGAAAACAGTATTACAGCTATTCCAGACACAGCAATGAATGTTCATTCTGCGGCAGAAAGACATTGATCATTGATGTTATGGATGATGGCAGACGGATATGCAGCAACTGTCGGGAACATCAGGTCAGTCAGCGGGAAGAAGTTATGAAGGTTTATAAAGAAACCGTTCAGATGCTCGAAGATGTTTATAATATTGAGATCAAAGATAATATCAAAGTTCAGATGAAATCAGCCAAAGCGATCAGACAGGAAACGGGTGTTTCTTCCAATGCCCGTGTTCTGGGCTTCTATCGTCATAAGTCGCATGAATTATGGATTGAAGCGAGGGGTCCCAGAAATTCAGTCAGAGATACCATGATACATGAACTGACTCATGCATGGCAGTACTGCAATCTGGATATGCAGAAGCTGGATATTCTGGAATCTCAGCAGAAAGGAGCGCGTCTGCTTTTACTGGAAGGGCACGCTTCTTATATGGAGATTGATGCCATGAGACGTTTCGGCGAGGAACGTTATGCCGATATGCTGGAAGGACAGCTGCTTCGCAGAGATGATGAATATGGTCAGGGTTATCGTATCCTGAAAGCTTATTTTGAAGATCTTGCTTCCAAAGGTTCCTATATGACGCCTTTTAAAGCGATGGAGGAACTTGTTAATTCTACAACAAAACGTCGGGGCTGGAAAGTAAAAATGAGGAAAAAATGATAAAACAATATTTAGAATATATGACCCTTTCTCCGCTGCCGGAAGAAATCATCGTCCGGTGCAGCAGAAGCCGGTCAGGTCCTGAAATTCCGGCAAAGAAAGGTTCCAATGTGTTGGATCGCAATTTTCTGTTTGAGTTTTTTTCGGCTGAGGAAATGCAGAAGATCAGACAGATCATATTTAAAGGACAAATCAGCCATGAGGCTTTTTCAGGCTGTCATAAAGATATTTCCCGGAATCGTGATGAATCTGTGATTGGCTGGATCGAGGATACGACACTTCATATTGAAGCAGATGGAAAAGTAATTGCGCCGCTGGATTGCGGTTCTCTGTTCAATCATATGGATCATGTTGAAGCGATTATGTTTAATGATGCATTTGATACGGGACAGGTAATCAGCATGGACTATATGTTTGAGGAGTGTGAAAATCTGAGCGTACTGGATTTAAGTGGTTTTGACACAGGACAGGTAACGGGTATGGCTTCCATGTTTGAGGGATGCAGAAATCTGACGGAATTGGATTTAAGCGGATTTAATACCTCAGAGGTAACGGATATGAGCTTTATGTTTGCCGGATGTGTGAAGCTGACAGAACTGGATTTAAGCAGTTTTGATACATGGCAGGTAGAGAATATGTCCGGTATGTTTTTGAGATGTATTAATCTGACAGAATTGGATTTAAGCAGCTTTGATACGGAACAGGTAACAACCATGTGTTCCATGTTCACCAGGTGTATGAGTCTGGAAAAACTGAATCTGAGCAGTTTCGATACGGGAAACGTAACAGATATGTCCTGTATGTTTGCAGAATGCATGGGTTTGACAGAGCTGGATCTAAGCAGTTTTGATACGGGAAGCGTAAGCGATATGTCCTGCATGTTTGAAAAATGCGAAAAACTGGAAGAATTGAATCTGAGCAGTTTTGATACAGGAAACGTAAGCAGTATGTCCTTCATGTTTGAGGATTGCGAAAGTCTGACAGAGCTGGATTTAAGCAGCTTTGATACGAGTGAAGTAACGGATATGAATTGCATGTTCAGTGGGTGCGAAAGTCTGACAGAGCTGGATTTAAGCAGTTTTGATACGAGTAAAGTAACGGATATGCGTTTTATGTTCAGTTGGTGCGAAAGTCTGGAAAAACTGGATTTGAGCAGTTTTAATATCGAGAAAGTAATCAATATGGAGAACGTATTTTTTGACTGCTATTCTTTAACTGAGGACCAGCTGCAGGCAGCGAGAAATGTGTTCAGCCGGAAAAAAACTGATTAGATTTGAGAAAAATGTACGGAGGAAAAGGATATGTCCGGATTGAAGGGCTGCAGTATTGGGATTGATTTTGGAAGTACCAACAGCAGTGTGTTTATATTTGATTCAGAAACGGGAAAAGCAGTTCCTGTTGATATTGTGACGGGATCTCCGCTGATTCCGTCTGTTGCGAGCTATAATCCGAAAAACAGAGCGTATGATTATGGCCTTAATGCAAAGAATACATCGTCGAAAAAAGTTCGTGTTTTTAAGGCATTTAAAATGCTTCTGTCCGAGAAAGATCCGATGATCCTGCAGGATCGGGGATATGATCCTGTTTCTGAGGATGCTGAATCGGAGGAAACAGGTGTACAGGCGAATACTCCGGAATATATTACGAAGATTTTTTTGAAATATATACTGGACACAGTGCTTGTAAAAACCGGTTATGATTATATTGCCAACCTTGTAGTGGGCTTTCCGGAGGTATGGAATAATATTGAAACAGCAGGAGCCAGATATGTCCTTCGGGAGATATGCACGGGTCTGCTGCAGGGAATCAATGAAAATGTCAGCAAAAGAACAGGGGAAACGGTACAGAGTCATGTGGAGATCAGAACGGAACCCGAGTGCGCAAGTGCTTTTATTGCAAGACAGATCAAGCTGAAAAGCGGTATGGATTATAACGGTCATGTACTGACCATTGATTATGGCGGAGGTACACTGGATATCACCCTTTCCAATATTGAAACCAACGAAAAAGGGTATATGGAAATCAATGTTCTTGCCCGGCAGGGAGTTGGAGAGAACAATACGGAAGATAAACAGATCGGCAATGCAGGTATCATCTATATGGAATCCGTCATTGAAGAAGCACTCAGGCGGGCGGAGGTTTATGAGGCAGAAGAATCGATACCGCACAATAATAAGTTTTATAAAGCTGTAAATGAACTGGAGAATTATATTACCGGTGCGCAGCGTGAAAAACTGGAGGATACTTTCGGATTTTATGGAGTTGATGCAGGCGTTCTGGATGGACTGGGAGATGAGGACGATCCGATAGACTGGCTTTTCTGCACAATTGATTTTGATGGTGCGGGCGATGACGATGAACTTCTGATTCCCTATTCTCTGATGGCAGATTGCTATAATAAAGTAATTGCACCAACTTTGAATGAACAGCTGCAGTTGATCATGCAGGACATGATCGAGCATGGCATTATGTGCAAGAACCGGAAGATCGATCATTTTAAGATTGCAGTTGTCGGCGGATTTGGAAGATTTTATCCGGTAAGAAACCAGATCCAGAAGTTTTTTAATCTGGACAGAGTAGGAGACGCAAGAACACTGGAAATTTCAGAAGATGAAGCGGAACTGGCCATTGCCCATGGTGCCTGCCTTCTGGCAGAGGGAATTCTCAAAATCCATAAAACTTCCAGACTGGAAATCGGTATGGCACAGGATCGGGGGAAAAACCGGCAGATTGCGATCCAGTATGGACAGGAAATCGAGAATGGAAAAATCTATTTCTGTGAGGATCAAAATCATAAACTGTATAAGTTCTGGCTTGATGACTGCGTGAGAGAATTCTGGATCAACTATTCTTCAAAAGAAAGCGGGGGTCATATAGGCATTTTGAAAAGGCAGATCGTCAGACAGCTTGAGGGAATCAGAGAGTTGAAAGAAGCTCCCGTTGTTGTTGGATTTTCAATGGATGAATCAGATGTGCTGACCATGCATGTTCAGCCATTTATTAAAAATGAACCGGCAGGAGAAATGATGAATTTTCCGTTAAGCCGTTATGATAAAATGTTTGATATATCAAGTTTTGTATAAGCGGGAATGTACAGGAGGAAACAAAAATGAGTGAAAAAAGATGTCTGGCGTGTCATTCGATATTAAATGGAGAGGCGGACTGTCCTGTATGCGGGTATCCGGATTATATTGTTCCCAATATGAAACCGGAATTGCTGGATAAACTGCAGGCATGGGCCCAGGATCATCGCAGAAGCAGACTGGAGTCCGTTACCGTCAGTATCTATGGTTATTCCCATGAGATGCAGGATGGAAAGCTGTCAGAGAAAAGTATCAGTACGGTAAAGGTATGTGATGCTGATGCGCTTTCCTTTGATAAAATCACATGGCTGGATCAGAAATTTGCATATATTGATACGGATGAAATCCTGAAACTGGTTTTTGTACTAAGCCGTTCAGGTGGAGAAACTGAAAAAAGAGAGCTTCCTTTTCATGCACCGGATCTGAAGGATTTCTGGTATATCGGTGCAAAACTGACAGAAGGACTGGGTGTGGAATTTGCAATTGGCAATCAGGAAACTTATGTGACAGTGGACGGAGGTACATTGTTATGATACTGAGAGAACAGATTCAGGAGTGTGTCTGCACGATTCAGAACAAGGATCTTGAATGGAAATCCTGTAATACAATGCCTTTGAATATATTAAAACCAATCAATATCAGTCCCAAGCAGCTGAAAAATGCGGAAAAAAATTATCTGAGGGGCTGTCCGCAGGATGATATTGTGTTGATGGTCGATCTGACATTTTTCGGAGGCGGCAAAGCAGGATATGTATTTTCAACAGATGCTTTTTACTGTAATGAACTGGCTGCATTGAAAAAAGAAATGGAGTATCCTCTGAAATACAGCAGTCTGAAATCTGTCAGCAAAGGGAGCAGGGAATCTCGTCTGCTTTTTATTCTGAAGGACGGGACGCAGAAGGACGTTTTTTTTAGTATTTATGCCAATTTTGTCTGTGTTGCGTTGAATCGTATTATCGAAACAGAGAATAAAAATGAACATATCCGGAATGTGGATCCGGATATGCAGGATGAACAGCTTAAACTGGAGAAAATTGCTGCATTGGACAGGATATTGGAACAGCTTGCTGAAAGGAAGTACCGGACTCAGGTTAAAAAGCCGGAAATAATGATTGAAAAACTGGAAATCGGGGTTAAAAAACCGGAAATCAGGCAGGAGTATTATGAATACTATCTGCAGTATATGACCCTTGCCCGCTTACCGGAGGAGCAGTAACTGTTACAGAAGGAGGTACGGTCGGACTTTTGTCTGAAACTCCGCTTTCATGTCAAGGGTAAAATGAGGAAAGAAAGTAGATAAAATCGGAACAGCCAGGGATTTCCTGCCGGAAGGCGGGGAGTTTCCTGGCTGTTTATAGTCTGGAAGTAAAACTTTTGGCATGCGGGAGGGATAATAGTGGATATTGGTTCTTTGCTGTGCTAGAATAGTGATGGAAGATGAAAAAACATGTGTACAGAGTTAAAGAAGTACACGGATATGGAAAAGTGATTCGATAAAATAAAAAATGCAGGAAATATAAGGGTTACTGAGCGATTCCTTTTGATTACCTCCGGTTACCGGGTAATCAAATATGAAATATACAGGAAAGGAGAATCCTGTTCGTATGACATTGACAAACATGCAGTTTTAGAATATAATTATATATATAGTCTAACTGATTTTCTGGAAAAGGAGTAGAATAAACTTGGGAAAAGCAGATACAGTAACCAAACAGTATATGGAAGATAATCAGGTATTTGCAGATGCGTTCAATTATCTGATTTATGATGGAAAAGAAGTGATTCAGCCGGAGAAACTGCATCGTCTGGATTCCGTGGCAGTAGAAGTGCCGTATGGTTCGGATGGGGCGGAACTGCCGGTTCAGAAAGTAAGGGATGAGCTGAAATATCTTACTGCCATGACGGATGAGCGCGCAGCATATGTTATATTGGGAATTGAAAATCAGGACGCGGTTCATTATGCAATGCCGGTAAAAAATATGGTTTATGATGCACTGGAATATGCGGGACAGGTCAGAAAAGCAGCATCATCCCATCGAAAGGCAAAAGATGCGAAGGAACATAGTGCAGGAGAATACCTCTCCGGTTTTTACAAAGAGGACCGTCTGGTTCCTGTTATAACGCTGGTTGTGTTTTTTTCAGCAGAAGAATGGGATGGCCCCAGAAGCCTGCATGAGATGTTAAGCGTGCAGGATGAAGAGATTTTATCATTGGTAGAGAATTACCGGATTCATCTGATTGCACCGGCATCTCTGAATGACGGGGAATTCGATAAATTTCACTCCAGTTTAAAAGAAGTGCTTTCATTTATCAAATATTCAACCGATAAACAGCAGCTTGAAAAACTGGTTGACAGCAACGAGAATTTTTCTGTACTGGACAGAAAGGCTGCAATGGTTATTAATGTGTGTACGAATTCAAAACTGAAGATTGATCCGAATCAGGAGGTGGTTGATATGTGTAAGGCTATAGCAGATATGAGAAATGAAGAGCGCATGGAAGGACGCATAGAGGGACGTATGGAAGGGCGCAAGGAAGGACGTATGGAAGGGCGTATAGAGGGACGCATGGAAGGTGCCCAGGAAGCAAATAAAGCGATTGCGCTGAAAATGTTGAAGAAAGGTGGATTTTCACATGAGATCATTGCGGAAATAACCGGCCTTTCTCCGGAAGAAGTGAAAGATCTGGCAAAAAATAATTGATGTGGAGCAGGTTTCATGTTAAGGGTAAGATAAGGAAAGAAAGTAGATAAAATCGGAACAGCCAGGGATTTCCTGCTTGGAGAAAGCGGGGAGTTTCCTGGCTTTTTATGGTCTGGAAATGTTACTGTTCAGAGGTTTGTAAACAGCTCAAAATTATAATCGTCAAATTGCTGAATTTAAAAAACAGGTTTTCAACAGTTTTTCATCACCGGAGATGGGGGTGTTCATAACTTTCCCCGTCTCTGGTTTTCTGTTTATTCCGCCCCTGTTGTTTCTTTGCCCTGACAGAAATTATATGTCTTTTTCCATTCCCGTCCTCTTCTTTTCTTCTTTTATCCACCGTCAAAATGCACAGGATCCGTTCATCTGGAAATTCGCTTTTTTTGATAAAATCTGGTATAATCTTTTTATCAAATATCAAACCAGAGAGGTATTACTTTATGTATAATCCGGAGTATTTAAATAGAAACAGAAAAAATGCAGGATCGGTATCTGCTGATCTGGAAAAAAAGATCCAGGCTCAGAACCAGCTGATCGTTTCATTGGAAAAACATCTGCAGCTGCAGAAGGAACTCATACAGATGCAGGAAGAAAAGATCCAGGACCTGACAGAGCTGAATGAACATCTGGAAAAGGAAAATGAATTCCTTTCCGGCTGTGTAAAGCAGATCGATGCCCTGCAGGACCAGCTCGACCGATTTATGGAGAGCGGGGAGATCCCCGTACAGGAACGTCAGGAATAAGCAGAAGGAAAGAATATTTTGGATCATGGATGCCCGTTTTGACTTTATCACCGCACTTCAGTATGAGGTAAAAAAGCTGAGAGCCATTGTTGCCGGCTTTGAATCCGGGGAACGCTACCTCCAGATCAAAAACCACTATCTGAAAAATCTGGAAGAGAAAAACCATACGATCGCTGCGCTGAAAAAAGAACTGGCGGATGCCTATGAAACGATCATCCGCATACGTCAGATATGGTTTGAAGTATTCGATGATCTGGAAAAAGCTTATAAAAAGGAAAACCGGAAACTGATCCGGGAACTGGAAGAAGAAAAGAAAAAACGGTTCCGTGCCGAGGCCCAGCGGGATGAATACCATGATAAATACAGGGAAAAATGCAGGGAATTGTACGAATCCGAAACCCTTCTGGAAGAGGAAAAGGGAAAGAACCGGAAGCTGACCGCACAGATCAACCGGGATTATGAGAATTCCTCCCTGCCCTCCTCCCGCTGTGCCGGACATAAAAAGATCACCAACAGCAGGGAAAAAACAGGCAGGAGACCCGGAGGTCAGCCCGGCCACACCGGCCACTGCCGGAAAAAACAGGAGGTGGCCACACCGCCTGTCCTTCTGCCGCCGCCTCAGGAAGTTCTGGAGGATCCGGATTTCAAAAAAACAAAAAAGACCATAAAAAAACAGCTGATCAATGTCCGCGTTGTTCTGGAAGTACAGGAATACCATGCGGATGTTTACTACAATTCGAAGACCGGTGAAAGGCGTCATGCCGCTTTTCCTGACGGCATAACGGATGATGTAAACTACGGAGGGAGCATCCGGGCATTTTTATTCCTGCTGAATCATGACTGCCATACTTCTATCGATAAAAGCAGGAGGTTCCTGTCAGACCTGACCGGTGGAAAACTGAACCTGTCCAAGGGCATGGTGAGTAAGCTCAGCGGGGAGTTTGCCCGGAAAACAGAAACAGAACGGAAAAAGATATTTGCAGACCTGCTCCTGTCACCGGTCATGCATGCAGATTTCACCAACGCAAAAATGAACGGAAAAAGCGTCAATGTACTTGTATGCGCAGCCACGGATGGGAAAACGCTGTATTTTGCGCGTGAAAAGAAAGGACATGAAGGGATAAAAGGCACCCCGGTAGAGGATTATCAGGGGATCCTGGTCCATGACCACGACAAAACTTTTTATCATTATGGTGCGAATCATCAGGAATGCCTTGCCCATGTGCTGCGGTATCTGAAAAACAGCATGGAAAATGAGCCGGACCGGACCTGGAACCGTGAGATGCACGCCCTTCTGCAGGAGATGATCCATTACCGGAACCAGACCCCTGAAGAAGAATGGGACCGTGAGAAGGTTTCAGGATTAAAAAAACGGTATCAGGAGATCCTGAAAAAAGCAAAAGATGAATATGATGACGTTCCGGCAAACGATTATTACAAAGACGGGTACAACCTGTTTTTACGGCTGGAAGAGTACATGTCAAACCACCTTTTGTTTCTGGAGGATCACAGGGTGCCGCCGACTAACAATGAAGCAGAAAGGCTTCTGAGGGATTATAAACGGAAACAACAGCAGGCCGTGACATTCCGGAGTTTCGAGAGCCTCGAGAATCTCTGTCAATGCATGAGCATGCTTGTTATGATGCGAAAAAATGGAGAACAGAATATATATGACAGAGTGTCCGGGATATTCGGACAAGGAAGACCGATGGCTTTCGACTGATAACAGTCTACACCATCGGTTTCTTATGTTCAAGCTAACGAGTGAACAGTAACAATTTCTCCTGCGAATTCGATAAAACGTCATAACGGAATTTTTAAGTTTTCCATCATCCATCTCCAAAATTACACGCACAACTACATTCAGATTCGTATCCGGTAATTGCTTAACCATAAATACAGTCCCGTTGTGTTTCATATCTCTTATAATAATATCCGGGGAAGAGACGCTTTCCTGTCCGTATTTTTCAAACAGACTATAATCTTCAGGATGTCTTTCTTTTATATGTTCATCCGTTCATTGGTCACTATAATCTCATCTGTCTGTATTTTGCCAAATTCATGTTCAAGAAGCTGGACGTTTATTCTTCCGAGGTTACGCAGGTTTGACATTACTTTTTCCTCTTTCGTTTCTAATATATTGATTATATCAGAAAGAAGCACATTTTCAACCAGTTTGCCTCGTTCTGCAGATTTCTCATTTCGAAAGAGATAAGGTGTTGCCATAACGGCAGGCGGCTGGTCCTTCTGAATAAGGTGGGCTGATGCAGCAGTAATTTTGTAACTGTAATAAAGAAGCCATGGCACTGACTGTATTTGAGAATTTCAGTCAGTGCCATGGCTTCTTTTACTTTTGAAGATACATATGGCAGTATATCTGTTAGTTAATGGGTTATTGAAATGAGGTTTTGTTAATGGAATATGTGTCTGCCGGATCAGTTTGCCTTTTCCTTCTTCATAGTTCTGAGGATATAGGAACTCAGGCAGAAACCGATTACTGCAAAGACAGCCATTACGATAAATACGATCTTGTATCCGGCCAGGCCTTCGAAACGGTCGAGGATATTGCCGTATACAGCGTACATAAATGCGCCGGGCAGG
>JAQYDI010000152.1 GCA_028724245.1 Lachnospiraceae bacterium | reverse complement strand
ATAAACAGCAAGGACATAATCCGTTTGAAGTGAAAAAATACTCGAACTCAGTGCAGATAATATTACGTAATCTCCTAACGATTCTCTGACCAGATCAGATGCCTCGACATCAAGCGTACTGAATGGATACTTTTCCTTATCTGACATATCATATATCTCAAAACCATATCCTTTCTCAACTATCTGCTGCGCTATTTTTTTATCATGCACACTGATATATGTAACTTCCTGTTTGTCATCCTTCATTTCCTGTAATTTTTCCAGTAACAAATCATCTTTTAATGAAATAACGGTAACTTCTTCCGGCTCTAACCAGCCATTATCGTTTAGAACCTGTTTTATTTTAGCTGATTTTGTTTCAGACCAGTGCAGATTGTTATCCGTAACCCATACAATAGAATGATTTTCCGCATCATCACGCTTCGATTCTGCCGTAGATTTTTCATATTCAACTACCTGATCTATTTCCGTATCTGTTTCTGCGACATCACTTCTATTACAGGAGCATAATACTACACACAATATAATTAATATAATTATCAGATACGGTATCCTTACTCTGTTTTTCATCTTATCTTTTCACCTTTCCAAATCCTATCAGTAATACTATATTTCCAGAATATCACATATTATTTAAAAATCAATACAACCTGCGTGAACTGTATTATTCCCATATGGATTTCCATTTTCAATTCTGGTCAGGATACCTGCGTCCATTTCATATACCTCGTTGCATAAACAGACAATATCCTCCCGATTATGGGATGCCAACAGGATTAAAGTACCTTTCTCTTTCATTTGAAGCAACAACTTTCTGATATCTTTTACGCCCTGATTATCCAATCCGTTCATAGGTTCATCCAGAATCAGTATATCAGGGGCTTCCATGACAGCCTGTGCAATGCCAAGCCTCTGGCGCATACCCATAGAAAATTTTTTAACTTTCTTTTTCCCTGCTGTACTCAGCCCGGTTTCCTCCAGTACCTGATGGATTTTCTCCGGCCCTATTTTCCCGTTCAAACGTGCAAGAAATTTCAGATTTGTATACGCATCATAATGATTCAGAAAACCTGGAGTTTCGATAATTGCTCCGATATTCTCCGGTATGTCGATTTCTTTTCCTACTACTTTTCCATTAACGGAGATAGTCCCGCTGGTATATGGAATTAAGCCGCAGATACATTTGAACAATACAGTTTTCCCTGAGCCGTTTCTTCCGATAATCCCGTAAATATTGCCTCCTGAAAAACTTGCATTGATATCCGTCAAAATATGTTCTGAGCCAAAAAACTTATTTAATTGCTGAATATGAATTGATGTTTTTTCCATTGATTTATGTTTCCTCCTGTACCTCAAATGACAAAGAATGGATTTTTCGGAATCCAATTGCCCCCAGCACCATGATCAAACCAATCAACCCCAGAAAAGGATACCAGACGGGATAACCTAATGAAGTATCGTTTATGTAAGAAAG
Source organism: Lachnospiraceae bacterium (assembly GCA_028724245.1). Lineage (GTDB taxonomy): Bacteria > Bacillota > Clostridia > Lachnospirales > Lachnospiraceae > TWA4. The sequence goes on along the minus strand of JAQYDI010000152.1, from coordinate 2,930 downwards.
ATTCATCCATGAAATGGGGGAAATAAGCCGAAGAAATCTTCCTGAAACTTCAAAGTAAATGAAAAACTGCAGCATAACCAGCACCGACGCTGCAGCTATACCACTGCCTCGTTTCCACATTAAATTCATTACAAACATAAGGATTCCAAGGAAAATACCGGCAAGTACACACAGAACAAAACTGATTACACAAGCTGATATCGGTGAATATTTTTCAATAATTCCCTGTCCAATGCTGATATCGACTGCATAATTTCCTGTTCCTTTCATCGCCATCGTAATTAAAATTTTCCCCCAGCCGCTTTGCCATTTCATATAAGGAGACAGCCAGATCAGAGTCAATATAAAAATAAATGAAAAATAAAAAACAGAGACGATTACAATATACAGAATCTGTCCCACATACCATTTTTTCTTGCCGCATCTCAATATATAAAACAATTGTGATTCATCCATAAACGGTGCATCTGCCAATAACAGAATAAAATTGAAGAAAAACAATAGAATATAGTAGTTGGTCGTGAAAATAAATGGGTATATCCAGGGGGATATGGCCGTATTTTGTGTGATGCAGTATTCGCCAATCCCACTTACAGCTTCCCGACTGAATAAAATCAAAAAAACTGCTGCCAGCCAGATCCTTGGTACAGATGGCATCTTCCGGACATTCACCCATGCTGTTTGAAATATTTTACCCATTTGTCAGTTTCCTCCTTAAATATGGAAGTCCAATGTACACGAATACAAGCATGAGCGCAGTATAGAAACAGCATGAATATACAATGCTGCCGGAAACTGTTCCCATAACCGGAACTGATAACAAAACTCTCAGATGAACACAACCGGGAAGTGCAAAAATATTTCCCAGACTGTTCCATACATAAAACAGTACAACTGGAAATCCCCATACAGCATAAACATGATTTACAATTCCCGACATACAGAAAGCAATGACTGCCATACTTCCTGCTGAATAAGAAAGCAGCCATATTTTCACCCCGTAATAAACAATCACATTGCTGCTGTAAATTAATTGTTCAAATCCATCATAATCTATGTATATCCCTCCGGAAACAGGAAAATACAATGAAAATACCAAAATATAACAAATGCACCCCAATGCTGCCACAGCAAACCCTGATATAAATACGGATATACATTTGCTGCATAAATAACAGTCTTTTCCGGAACGAAGCCGAAAAAAACAGCTGTAATTATTTCCTGTTTCTGCCAGACAGCTTCCGGCATATGGAATTGCTGCAAATAAGCACAGCAAAAAGGAAAAGTTCCCTGATACAGCATGTGAAAAATAATACACGGCATCCAGTCCGTCTGAATAATTTATATTATTTATGAGCAGAACCATAAAACAGCCGACAACTGAAAAAATCATGGAAGGCGGCCAGAAAGCCCTGCTCAGATCTACCGCTAAAACTTTCCGAAATTTTGCGAAATACTTTCCTTTTTTCAGATTCACTCTATCTATTCCTCCGTAATCCATTCACAGGAAACCGCATCCAGATAATACTCATTCCATTGATCCGATATATCATTTTCCTGCTCATATTCTGTATGTACTTCCAGATACCATGCCGGCTTTAAAATGATACCGCTTTTTTCGTATACGGGTAAATAGCACAGATAACACTGTTCCACTGTCTTTTTATTCTCATCCAGAATATTTTCATATAGTTCTTTCAACTGAACCAGAGCCTCCTCCATGGAAACTACGTTCTGTTTTTTAGAAATTTCCCCTGTCATCCTGTATGGATTACTGATATAAAGATAACGGATTCCTTCCGCAGAATAGATCAGCTCAATGGAAGTTCCTGCACTCAACTCTTCTTCCCTTCCCATTCTTCTGTACTGATAAACAGGAAGATTTTCCACACTGCCTCTGAAGATCATATAATAGCATTCATCTTCTTCTGTCCATTTTTCTTTTTTTAAACTTTCCCCGCTTCGAATTTCATTCAGCTCGCCCATCCCATCCAGATAATCTTCCACCTGCTTCAGTCTTTCTTTTGTCAGAGTATATACATCTGCCTCTGAAAACAGAGAAAGTCCGCATCCTTCCAGTAATTCCCTTACAGTCTTTTCTGCTTTTTCGGCTGAACAAAAAGCAAGATCACTGTCCTTTTTGAAAAAAGCAGTTGTATTCCCAGCTTCATTCATAATTTCTGTTTTTGGTGAACTGCGGAATATATATTGTATCTGAGTTTGAAATGATGAAATAAATGCTGCCGTAGAATATCGATCCTGTTCTGTATCATAATAAAAGGTATCCTCATTTTCAGCGGTAAACGTATAGGAATTCACCTGTCCGTTATCGGAATGTTCAAGCTGCACATGCTTTCCAAACAACGAATTCGCCAGTTTCTGGTAATCCAGTTCATGAATCTGAGCAGACAGTACTGCATATTTTCCCGTCTCCAGATTTTCATCATTCAAATCTTCTTCTGAGATTTTTACAGTGAGCCGATTTGACAATGTTCCAACCATAAATCCATCTGACCTTGATAACAGTCCTTGCTCAGATGCGATGCTGCCTTCCTGATTACTGACCTTCGTCAGAGTTTCTTCACTTTGAATTGCCCAGCCGCATCCTGATAAAATAATTGAAAATGCTGTCAGAATACCTGTTATTTTTTTCCATTTCATTAGCCTTTACTCCTGATTGAATTAACTACAGTATTTTATTTACACTATCAATATACAATATGCTCTTTATGTTTGTCAATTGTTCTTTTATTGCATTATTTATTTTTTTGTTATATAATCAATTCAATTAGAGTAATCTCGGAAACTCGCTAAGAAATTAGCCTGGGCACGATTCTTTGTTGAGGGTTTAGTTAAATGGGGATAAAAAAGATGACAGTTCATCTGCAGGAAACTGCCAGACAGAAAAAATGGCATGCGAAAAAAAGCCT
>JAQYDI010000151.1 GCA_028724245.1 Lachnospiraceae bacterium | reverse complement strand
GATCAGCATGCGGCCCATGAAAAGGTGTTATATGAATCCATTATAAAGCATTTGAAAAATCAGGAATATACGACACAGCAGATGAATCCTCCGGCAATTATTTCACTGACACCGCGTCAGCAGGGACAGTTTGCAGAACTTTCCGGTCTGCTTGCGGAGATGGGATTTGAAGTGGAACCTTTCGGGGGCAATGAATATGCGGTTTATGGCATGCCTGATAATCTGGTAGGAGCAGATCCCATGGATCTTCTTGATGAAATTCTGGAAACAGCAGGCGATAAGGGGCGGATTACGCCGGAAGCGGTGTATGAGAAAGCTGCTTCACTGGCCTGTAAGGCGGCAATCAAAGGCAATCAGCATCTTTCAGAAACGGAAGCAGTGCATCTGATCGCTGATCTTGTCAATCTGGAAAATCCCTACACCTGTCCCCATGGAAGACCTACCATGATCAAAATGACAAAATATGAACTGGAAAAGAAATTCAAACGTGTTTTGTAACAGATGTTTTGCAGCAACAGATGATAGAAAAATGAAACCGGAAAGGAGACAATATGAAAAAGCCTCTGGTGATACTGACGGGTCCTACTGCTGTGGGAAAGACGGCCCTGTCCATTAAGCTGGCAAAACGGATCGGCGGAGAAATCATCAGTGCTGATTCCATGCAGGTATACCGGCGAATGGATATCGGCTCCGCAAAGATCACACCGCAGGAAATGGACGGTGTGCCGCATTATCTGATCGATGTGCTGGATCCGCAGGAAGAATTCAATGTGGTTACGTTTCAGCAGATGGCGGCAGAAGCCATGGACAGAATTTATGCAGCCGGTCATATTCCCATTATTGTCGGGGGAACCGGATTTTATATTCAGGCAATCCTTAATGATATTTCGTTTACGGAAACAGAAACGGATCCTTCATACAGGCAGGAACTGGAAAAACAGGCAGCTGAACAGGGAGCACAATATCTTCATGAACGGCTTCGGGAAGTGGATCCCGGGGCAGCAGAGGAAATTCACCCCAATAATGTGAAGCGGGTCATCCGGGCGCTGGAATTTTATCATGAGACAGGAACGAGGATATCAGATCATAATGAAGAGCAGAGGCAGAAACAGTCTCCGTATAATTTTGCCTATTTTGTTCTGGATATGGATCGGCAGAAGCTGTATGACCGGATTGAGCTGCGTATCGACCAGATGCTTCAGCAGGGACTTCTGGAGGAAGTTGAAAAACTCCGGCAGGAAGGCTGTCATGAAGGAATGGTCAGTATGCAGGGACTCGGCTATAAGGAAATTCTGGCATATCTGCAGGGGAAATGTACGCTGGAAGAAGCTGTCTATATTCTTAAAAGAGATACCAGACATTTTGCAAAAAGACAGCTTACATGGTTTCGCAGAGAGCGGGAGGTATGCTGGATCCGGAAAGAAGATTACGGATATGATGAAGAGCAGATGCTGGGTGCCATGCTGCAGATTTTACATGAGAAAGATATAATTTAATAGTAAAGATATGATTTATATAGTGAGGAACAGGTTATGAGCAATACAACACAGATCAGTGAAGAATTAAAACAATTATATACGTCCATGGGACTTTCTGATGAAGTTCAGGCGCTTGGAGAAGAAGCGGAGGAAGCACTTGCCGGACGTTTTCAGGAAATTGACAGGGTAGCCCGCTTTAATCAGATGAAGGTTCTGAAGGCCATGCAGGAATGCCGTGTGGCGGAACAGCATTTTGCTACATCTACAGGTTATGGGTATAATGATGATGGACGAGATACTCTGGAAAAGGTATATGCAAAAACATTTCATACGGAGGATGCGCTGGTTCGTGCCCAGATTACCTGCGGAACCCATGCACTGCATCTGGCACTGGCGGCCAATCTGCGTCCCGGAGATGAGCTGTATTCGCCGGTGGGAAAACCCTATGATACTCTGGAGGAGGTTATCGGAATCCGTCCATCCACCTGTTCTCTGGCGGAATATGGTGTGACCTATGCCCAGACAGATCTGCTGCCGGATGGAAGTTTTGACTGGGAGAATATCCGCAGGTCTATCAATGAGAGGACAAAAGTGGTAACGATTCAGCGTTCCAAGGGATATGACAGCCGTCCTACTTTATCGGTTGACCGGATCGGAGAGCTGATTCATTTTATCAAGGAAATCAAGCCGGATGTGATTGTTATGGTAGATAACTGTTATGGTGAATTTATTGAGACGAGAGAACCTTCCGATGTGGGCGCGGACATGGTTGTCGGTTCCCTGATCAAGAACCCCGGCGGCGGTCTGGCACCGGTGGGCGGATATATTGCCGGAAGAAAAGACTGTATTGAACGGTGTGCATACCGTCTGACCTCTCCAGGACTGGGAAAAGAAGTCGGAGCCAGTCTGGGACTAAATCAAACGTTCTTCCAGGGGCTGTTTCTGGCACCCGTTGTGTCGGCCGGCGCATTGAAAGGGGCTGTTTTTGCAGCGTATATTTATGAAAAGCTGGGATTTAAAGTGATTCCCGGTTCAGGAGAAAGCCGTCATGATATTATTCAGGCGGTAGAACTGAAGACTCCCGAAGGCCTGAAGGCATTCTGCAAGGGAATTCAGATGGCGGCACCGGTGGACAGCTTTGTTGTTCCCGAACCATGGGCAATGCCCGGCTATGATTCAGAGGTAATTATGGCAGCCGGTGCTTTTGTGCAGGGATCTTCCATTGAATTAAGTGCAGATGGACCGCTGCGTCCTCCGTATACGGTATTTTTCCAGGGAGGACTTACCTGGGAGCACGCACGTTTTGGTATTCTCATGTCCGTGCAGCAGATGAAGGAAGCAGGCCTGATCTGATTAAAAACATGATTTTTTCGTCAGTTTTTTTTAAGAAAAGTAAAAGATTTATGAACACGGAACTTTATCTATACTTTTATGCAGAATTATGTTAGAATATATAGGCCTGTAAGATGATATATAACACATGACATTCTGCCTGAGCGGGTGAATGGATCATATTACCATAAAGGACCTTCCTGCCTCGGAGCGCCCCTATGAAAAGTGTATGGAGAGGGGGGCTTCGTCGCTGAGCGATGCAGAACTTCTGGCAGTCATCCTGAAAAGCGGAACCAGAAAACGCAATTCTGTGGAAGTCGCCAGAGAAATCCTGCGATTGTGCGGTGATGATGGCCGGATCGCAGATCTGCGCAGTCTTACTTCTGCACAGCTGATGCGTATCGAAGGAATCGGACAGATCAAGGCAATTCAGATTCAGTGTCTTGCCGAACTGTGCAGCCGGATGACGGCCTGTACATACAGCAGGAAGGTACTTCTTAATTCTCCTGAGCGGATTGCGGAGTATTATATGGATGCTTTCAGCCGGCTGAAGCAGGAGGAGATGCATCTTGTATTTCTGGATACTAAAAATCACCGGATTCAGGAGATCCTTCTCACAAAAGGTACTGTGAATGCTTCCCTGGTCTCCACCAGAGAACTTTTTATGGAAGCGCTTCGTTACTGCGCGGTGCATGTTGTTATGATTCATAACCATCCCAGTGGAGATCCGACTCCCAGTGCGGAGGATATTGCAGTAACAAAAAAGGTAAAGGAAGCAGGTGAACTGATGGATATTCTGCTGCTGGATCATATTATTATCGGTGATAACCGGTATTTCAGTATGAAAGCATCAGGATATCTGTAGCCCGGCGGCACTGGCCCGGCTTTGAAAAGAACCGCGGCAGATATTTATTTTGCAGATATTTATTATAAGAAGGTAAGGATGCAGATGGAAGAAAAAAAGGAAGTTAATCGGCCTTTGAGGTTTGTACTGACAGGTTTAACTGTATTATTCATTGCTCTGATTGGAATTTCCGTTTTCAGAAGTGATTCTGTAAGCGGGGTGCAGTCAGTGGCAAAGTCTGTGCTCATGCCCATGCAGGAAGGGCTCAATAAAACCGGTTCTGCCATTGTGGATGTGGTAACCAATGTGGAGTCACTTCGGAAAGCACAGAAAGAGAATGAAGAATTAAAAGAACAGGTTATGCAGCTACAGCAGGAAATCAGTCTGATGCAGCAGGATAAATATGAGATTGACGAGTACAGAGAACTGTTTGATCTGTCCAATCAGTATGAAGATTATGAGATGACCGGAGCCAATGTGATTGCAAAGGATTCCGGCAACTGGTTCCATTCTTTTATTATTGACAAGGGAACCAATGACGGACTGGCAGTGGACATGGCTGTGCTGGCTCAGGGCGGGCTGGCAGGTATTATTACATCTGTAGGTCCTTCATCGGCCAGGGTGATGTCCATCATTGATGATGACAGCAATATTACTGCCATGTCAATGAGTACGAAGGAACGCTGTATGGTGTCCGGAGATCTGGAACTGTACGAGGATGGCAGACTCCGTATTATGTATGTGGAGAAGGATGCCAGCATTTCCGAAGGTGATAAGATTGTAACCTCCAATATCAGTACGAAATATCTGCCGGGGCTGATGGTCGGGTATGTGGACAGTATTGAGACAGATGCCAACAATATGACGAAATCAGGAACGATTATCCCCTATGTGGACTTCAGCCATCTGGACACGGTTCTGGTGATCACGACATTGAAAAATAACGGTGATGATATTGAGAAATAGACGGAAAAGATGTCTGCGGAAAAGCGTCCGGCTGTCTGCAGAGAGGACATGTTTTCTGGGGAGCAGCTAACAAAAAAGGGGTTTGATATGATGAAGAAATATGGTTCCATGATGGTATTTATTACCGTTGTTTTTCTCATTCAGGCGAATGTATTTCCTTCCATTGATCTGATTCGCATTTCACCGAATCTTCTGATTATCATTATAGCCGGGTACGGCCTGTCAAAGGGCAACAAAGAAGGCATGGCAGCCGGCATTTATTCCGGTTTTCTGATGGATATCATGTATGGAAGCATACTTGGATATTATATGCTTCCTTATATGTATATCGGGTTTGTCTGCGGATATTTCCGCAGATATCTCAATGATGATAATTATATTATTCCCGCAGTTCTGTGCGGGGGCAGTGATCTGTGTATGGGTATTTACATTTTCGTGTTCAGTTTTGCACTTCGCAACCGGCTGAATTTCGGCTTTTATTTATGGCATATCATATTGCCGGAAGTTATATATACAATGATTATTTCCCTGGTGTTATTCCGGGTTCAGATTCTTGTAAACAGGAAAATCGATATTTGGGTTAAGAAGAGGGGCAGAAGAATTGCTGAAAAATCTATTAAGTAATATACTGTATCAATTAAAGGGCGTTCTTACATCCCGGCTGTTTGTCGTTGGCGTGGTGGCGGCCATGATGTTCGGCACGCTGGTTATGCGGCTGTTTACGCTGCAGATCGTGGAAGGAGAAAGCTATCAGGAAGAATATCAGCAGACCAGTACAAAAACAGTGGAAGAAAGTTATACAAGAGGAACCATTTATGACCGCAACGGAAAGAAGCTGGCCTATAATAAGCTGGCTTATTCGGTGGGTATTGTAGATAATGGTTCCTATAATGCTTATGAGAGAAATCTGATGATCGTGAGGCTGATTGAAATTCTGGATAAGCATGGGGAAACCTATTCGCCGGCGCTTTCCATTGCCTGTGAAGATGGAGAGTACGTTTTCACCGCGGCATCCGAGCGTGCTCTCATCCGTTTCCTGAAAGATGTGGATGTATACAGCGACAAAGAAGGAGCATCAGAGGAAAAAAGTCATCCCGTTGACTGGTACACGCCTGATTATGTGGTGGAGAAGCTGGCCGAACGTTATGGCGTGGGGATTACCATAGAGAACGGGCGAAAGGAACAGACTTATGAACTGGACAAGGAGACTCTGCTGAAGCTGGTGGATATCCGCTATGCGCTTGCGCTGAATTCCTACCGCAAATATGTTCCTGCGATCATTGCATCGGATATTTCCGAGGAAGCGGTTTCCGATATTATGGAACATGAATATGATCTGCTTGGTGTTTCCATTGAGCAGGACAGTATCCGTACCTATGCGGATGCAGAGTATTTTGCACCGATTATCGGATATACGGGACAGGTTTCTTCAGAGGATCTGGATTCGCTGGACGATTCCTATGCAGCCGGAGATATTATCGGAAAAACCGGTATTGAAGCCAGCTATGAGGATGTACTGAAGGGTACAAAGGGCAGTAAGAAACTGGTCGTAGACAATCAGGGAATTGTCCTCAGTGTGGAAAGTGAGACGGAAGCTCAGGCAGGCAATGATGTGTATCTGACTATTGACCGTGATCTGCAGGTAGCTGCTTATAATCTGCTGGAACAGCATCTGGCAGGTATTCTGGAATCGAAGATTGTGAATGGAGATGTAACGATCACATCGGGTATGGCTTCTTCCGATATCATGATTCCGATTAAAGATGTATATTTTCAGTTGATCAATAATAATGTGCTGTCGATTGATGCGTTTGCGGATACAGATGCATCCGATACGGAAAAACGTATGAATCAGAAGCATGAGACAAAGCTGAATGAGATGCTGGATTCTATATGCAGTATTCTTCTGGATGAGAACAGTATGGTGAATGACTCCTATTCCGAAGAGGAAGCAGACAGCCTGAATTATGTTTTCAGTCTGCTGCAGGATGAAGAAATTCTGAAGAAAAACTCCATCGATAAATCATCGGATCTGTACAGGCAGTGGACAGCTGATGAGATCAGTTTAAGAAGCTTCCTTCTTTCTGCTCTGACTCAGGGATGGATTGACGTTACAAAACTGAATCTGGACAGCCGTTATGCAGATACGGAAGAAACCATGAATGCACTGGTGGATACATTAAGAGGGCTTCTTTCAGAAGATGAGGAATACAATAAAAAGATTTACCGTTATCTGATCGATTCCAACAGTATAAGCGGCAATGAACTTTGTCTGGCTCTGTTCGACCAGGGGATTCTTAAATACAGCGAAGAAGATTATAACAGACTGCTGAACGGCGGAAGTGCCTATTATTTCATTAAGGAGAAGATATCCAATATTGAGATTACTCCTGCACAGCTGGCGCTTGATCCCTGCTCCGGTTCTGTTGTGCTGACAGATACGGATACGGGAGAAGTACTGGCGCTGGTTACGTATCCCAGTTATGACAATAACCGTGCTACCAGTGACAGCAGTTATTTTGCACAGCTGAATGTGGACCTTTCGAAACCTCTTTACAACCGTGCTACACAGACCAGAACGGCTCCTGGTTCCATATTTAAGCCGCTTACAGCTCTGGCAGGCATGAAAGAGGGAGTTCTCGGTGTGGATGAGAAGATTACCACGGCTTCAAACGGTACTTTTACAGGAGCAGGTTATGAGTTGAGGTGTTCGATCGCACCGAGCAATCATGGTACGTTGGGTATTGCTACGGCTCTGGAGAAGTCCTGTAACTATTTCTTCTCGGAGGTTGCCTACCGTTTGTCACTGGATTCCAATGGCAAATACAGTGAGACAAAAGGTGTGGCGGAAATTGCCAAGTATGCGGAGATGTTTGGTCTTGGGGAAAATTCCGGTATAGAAATTTCAGAAATTTCGCCCCAGGTTACAAAATCCGATGCGGTTCCTTCCGGTATCGGTCAGGGTACTCACAACTATACGAATACACAGATTAACCGGTATCTGACAGCTCTGGCAACGAAGGGGGATGTACTGGACCTGAATCTGGTTAAGAAAACTACGGATCCGCAGGGCAGCACGCTAAGTGAATCTGAGAAGGAAGTGATCAGAAAGCTGGATTTTACGGAAGCAGAGTGGAATGTCGTACATGAAGGCATGCACAATGCAATTTATGCAAACAGCAAGTACAGCAGCTGGTTTTCAAAGCTTGATGTTCAGGTGGCAGGAAAAACCGGTACTGCTCAGGAAGATAAAAAGAGGGGAAATCACGCAAATTTTATCTGTTTTGCACCGTATGATTCTCCCGAAGTGGCAATCAGCGTATCCATACCTTATGGATATACGGCAGCCAATTCCGTATCGGTGGCCAGTGATGTTCTGGCATATTATTACGGAAAGCTGGATCTGAAAACAATCCTGAAAGGCAGTGCTGCTTCTGCATCGGGAGCGGTAGATCCTGCTGATTGATTGAGTACAGAGGAGGCATTATGAAACAGGCGGTTATTGTAAAAGGCAATATTAACAAAGGCGCTAAAGGAATTACGGTTATTTTGGACAGAGATATGCCGTTTCAGGAACTTCAGAAGCGGGTTGCTGATAAATTCCGTGAGCTTTCCGGCTTTCTGGAGAGGAGTCAGATGGCGGTAGCTTTTGAAGGAAGGGAACTGACACCGTCCCAGGAACAGCAGCTGCTGGATATTATTACGGAAAATTCCGGGATTGAGGTTTTGTACCTGATGGAAGATGACCCGGATAAAGAAATACTTTATGCTCAGAAACTGGAGACTGCCATGCAGCTTCAGCAGCAGAAGCCGGCGGACAATATGTTTTATAAAGGAACGCTTCGCTCCGGTCAGGTAGTGGAGTCGGAATCCAGTGTGGTGATCATTGGTGATGTCAATCCCGGAGGGAAAGTGGTATCAGGCGGCAACATTATCATACTGGGAGCATTAAAAGGGGTTGCATGCGCCGGTATTACCGGCAACAGACAGGCGTTTGTCGTTGCTCTGGAGATGAAACCTACACAGATCCGCATTGATAATATTGTTGCAAAGTGCGGAGATGTTCCTCCTGCCAGACATCGGCTGAAAAAGAAAAAGGTGGTCGATGAAACACCTAAAATTGCAGTTTTGCGGGAAGAAAATATATTTATAGAGAATCTCGACCGGGAAACTCTGTCTTCTCTGGATATATCATAAAAATAGCTGGAAATTCATGGACATATCGGTTACAATAGTGGTAATATTCAGAAAGATAGGCAGATTGGTTGGACAGCTTTCTGCTGTCTGATGTGAATAAATGGATCATTAATGGAGGATAAAGGAATGGGAGAAGTCATAGTAGTAACTTCCGGCAAAGGCGGCGTTGGCAAGACAACAACGACAGCAAATGTTGGCACAGGGCTGGCAATGATGAATAAAAAGGTAGTGCTGGTTGATACGGATATCGGATTAAGAAATCTGGATCTGGTGCTGGGACTGGAAAACCGTATTGTATATACTCTTGTGGATGTGGTGGAGAATAACTGCAGACTGAAACAGGCTCTGATCAAAGATAAACGATTTGATAATCTTTATCTTCTTCCCTGTGCACAGACCCGGGAGAAAACAGCTGTCAGTCCCGAACAGATGAAAAAACTTACAGAAGAACTGAAAGCGGAGTTTGATTATGTGATTCTCGACTGTCCTGCAGGTATTGAACAGGGCTTTAAGAACGCGATTGCCGGAGTAGACCGTGCGTTGGTTGTAACAACTCCCGAGGTTTCGGCTATCCGTGATGCAGATCGTATCATCGGACTGCTGGAAGCCAACGGAATCTCGGACAATGCGCTGATTGTAAACCGCATTCGTATGGATCTGGTGAAAAAAGGTGAGATGATGTCGATTGATGACGTAGTTGATGTTCTTGCCATTAAACTGATCGGTGCAGTACCGGATGATGAGAATATCGTAATTGCCACCAATCAGGGTGAACCGCTGGTTGGCAGAGAAGATACACTGGCAGGAAGAGCCTATATGAATATATCGAAAAGAATTCTTGGAGAAGAGGTCCCTCTGATGAATCTGGATGAGGGAAACAGTTTCTGGAAGAGACTACGCGATCTGTTCAGAGGCTGATAGAAAGGAAGGGCATATATGAACTTATTAGATTTTTTCCGGAAAAAGCCTTCTTCCGGTTCGGTGGCGAAAGACCGGCTCCAGCTGCTGCTGGTATCTGACCGGTCAGCCTGTTCTCCGGAGATGATGCAGGCAATCCGGGATGACATTATCGCAGTAATTTCAAAATATATGGATGTAGACATGGATGATATCAATATCGAATTGACAACCACAGAAGTTGACGGTTCCAGAAAAGCAGTACCCACATTGTATGCGAATATTCCAATCAAAGATGTAAAAAGGGACAAAGGTACACAATCATAATGTTTGCTTTACAGAAATATAAGTTCAGACATTTTAATTTTAAATTACTGCTTTACATTATCTTTCTGTCCGTGATGGGAATTCTGATTATCCGAAGTGCTACATTAAGTACCGGAGAGGAATCCACTTATACAAAGCAGATCATGGGCGTCGTGATTGGTATGGCTGCCATGCTGATCGTATCTCTGATTGATTACCGCTGGATTGTCAGGATGTATCTTGTGGTTTATGCAGGAATATGTCTGCTTCTTGCACTGACCCGTTTTACTCCGCTGGGAACAGATGCGGGAACCGGAGCAAAGCGCTGGATTGATATCGGACCGATTCGTATTCAGCCATCCGAATTTGCAAAGGTGGCCATTGTCATTGTACTTGCCGGTTTTTTCCAGATTTGTGAGGAAAGAATCAACGCAATCGGGGTTGTAGCATTGAGTGTGATGCTGACAGGCATTCCCCTTCTGCTGGTTATGGCACAGCCGGATCTGTCCACTTCGCTGGTTATTATGTTTATTTTTGTGGTGATGATTTTTACAGCGAAGATCAGTTACAGGTGGATTCTGTCAGTACTTGCCGTGGTGACGCCGTTTGCGGCCGCTTTCATTTTTCTTGTTGAAAAAGATATGGTTCCGTTTCTGGAGAAATACCAGCGAAACCGGATTCTGTCATTTCTGCATCCTCAGGATTATCCGGATCTGGCCATGCAGCAGACCACATCGATTATGGCAATCGGTTCAGGTGGATTGTATGGAAAGGGTCTGTTCAATGAAAGCCTTGATTCGGTTAAAAACGGCAATTATCTGATGGAGGAAGACACGGATTTTATTTTTGCGGTAGCCGGTGAAGAACTTGGTTTCGCCGGATGCTGTTTAATTATTGCAATTTTGTTTTTAGTTGTGGTAGAATGTCTTTTGACAGCAAGCCGGGCACAGGATACAGCCGGAAGACTGATTGCTGCAGGAATCGCAGCACAGATTGCTTTTCAGAGCTTTGTCAATATCGGTGTAGCTACTTTTATCCTGCCCAACACAGGGCTGCCTCTTCCTTTTATCAGCGCCGGACTCAGCTCCCTGCTGAGTGTATTTATCGGAGCGGGTATGGTTTTTAATATAGGAATGCAGCGAAAACAGACTTAATAAACAGAAGAGTCAGTATGAAAAAAAGGTAATGAACCATCAGGAGGTATGCAAAAATGAATATTGGACTTATTGCACATGACTCAAAGAAGAAATTGATGCAGAATTTCTGTGTGGCATACAGAGGAATTATGAGTAAAAATGAACTGTATGCGACAGGTACTACAGGACGTCTGATCGAAGAGGTTACGAATCTGAATGTTCACAAGTTTCTGGCCGGTCATCTCGGCGGACAGCAGCAGCTTTCCGCCCATATCGAACAGAATCTGATCGATCTTGTAATCTTTCTTCGTGATCCCCTGTCTCCCAAATCCCATGAACCGGATGTTAACAATGTTGTTAAGATCTGTGATATTCATAATATTCCTCTGGCCACCAATGTTGCTACTGCAGAGCTTTTGATCAAAGCTCTTGATAACGGTGATCTGGACTGGAGAGAAGTATACAAATAACCGGGGTGACAATTACGAAATTGAATATGAGTAAACTCAGAAAAACCGCTTTTCTGCTGGCAGTTTCGGTTATGCTTACCGGTTGTGGTTTTGGCGGAAAAGAAGTACTTTTGCCTAATCATCATCAGCTGACAGAGGATGCACAGGCTGTTTCTTCCCTGACATCCGGTAAACAGGCATGGGCGGGCAGTGAGCTGTGTATTCCGGCAGATTCTTCTGTCTATAAAGATGAAGAAATCAGCGCCGGCGCAGCACTTCTGTTTAATCTGGACAGGCCTGAGGTGCTTTATGCGAACAACGTTTATCAGAAGATGAATCCTGCAAGCCTTACGACCCTGTTCACAGCATATGTAGTGCTTCAGAATAAAAATCTTTCGGATGCAGTTACCGTGCGGGCTGATGAACTGGCGGGGCTGGCACATACGTCAACGATTGGTCTGAAAGCAGGTGACCAGGTTACAATTGAGCAGCTGCTGTATGGTATGCTGCTTTGCTCCGGAGTGGATGCAGCCAATGTGCTGGCAGTGGAAACGGCAGGTGATAAACCGGCATTTGTCAGGATGATGAACCGTGCGGCTGAAGAGTGCGGATGTGTGGATACACAGTTCCAGAATCCCAACGGCCTGACGGAGCAGGGGCATTATACTACAGCGTATGATATCTATCTGGTCATTCGTAAGTTAATGGAAGATCAGCGTTTTGTGGACATCATCTCTTCAGGAACCTACAAAGCGGTATATAAGAACGCTGAAGGAGAGAAATGTGAGGAAAACTATACCTCAACGGTTCAGTATGCTGAAGAAGGGGTATCCCGAATCGGATCTGTTCAGATTATTGGAGGCAAAACCGGCACGACAAGTTCTGCAGGTCACTGTCTGGCTCTGATTGGTACCGACAGTTCAGGCGAGCAGTATCTTACTGTGGTGCTGAAAGCAAAAAGTCGTGACAGTTTGTATGAGCAAATTGAACATATTGTAAAGAAAATTGAAAAATAATGTTGTCTTTCTATGATATCTGTACTATAATTAATTAATCTACAATACAGTTGTATGTAACATTTTGAATAATGTTCAGATAATGATAAAACTACCTAAAGGAGGGGATTGCTATGGTTCAGATTATAGCCGGAACAAAAGGAAAGGGAAAAACAAAAATTCTCCTTGAGAAGGCCAACTCAGCAATCAAAGAAGCAAAAGGTTCTGTTGTTTACCTGGATAAAAACACAAAACACATGTATGAACTGAATAATAAAGTTCGGTTAATCAATGTTATGGATTATTCTGTAAAATCATGTGAAGCATTTCTTGGATTTATCTGTGGTATTGTTTCACAGGACCACGATCTTGAATGCATGTTTCTGGACAGCTTCCTGAAACTGGCTTATCTGGAAGGTCAGGACATCACAGATGCTGTACTGACACTGGATGAAATCAGCAAAAAATTTGATGTTGATTTTGTGCTGAGCGTTTCTCTGGATAAGAGTGACCTTTCAGACGCTGTACTGCCTTTTGTTTCGGAGGCATTATAGGATTTGGATTTTACTGCAGATCATATTGCTGCAGAGTTGTCTTATATACCCAACGGGCGGAATGACGTGTAATGAAAAGCAGCTGTTTATATGCAGCTGCTTTTGTGTATCTATATGGAGTTTTTACATGCGGCTCAGGACTCTGCGGCAGCAGAACGAATCCGACCGTAAGTGCTGATCAGATACAGCCCGCATAATCCGACGATGGCATAGATGATTCTTGTAAGCCATGTCATGCTGCCGAAAATCCATGCAACCAGATCGAAACCGAAAAAGCCGATTAATCCCCAGTTGATTGCGCCGATAATCGTAATGGTCAATGCAGTATAATCCAGTCCTCGTGTATCCATTTTTTGCCTCCTGTAAACAAATCTGAGCTGCGGAGTATGAGAAATATATTATTCTGTCAACTGCCGCAGGCGAAAAATCTCGTTGAGCAAGGTTCTTTTTTATTTTGTACAGTTTTATAAAAAATATACATTTTTCAGTGCATTCATTCTTGAACTTTACTGTGCGATTCATTATAATATTCGTATCTGTTCGGAAACCGGCTGTTTCTCTCAGTTGGAGAAGATTTCCATTTCTGCAGATGGGGAGCAGTGACAGAACTGTTGAACGGAATGTTTTTGAGATAAAACAGAAGTTGGCAGTACAGGTTTGTGACAGCAATTTTTATTTACGGGAGGTTAGGATGGCCGGAAAAAAAGTTAAAGTGCTGAGAACCAGGCGCTTTAATATTGTACATCTGATTTTTTTGATTTTTTTCATCTATATGATTATTATGGTTGGAAGATATATTGCAAAGGAAGATATTAAGGTCTGTGAAGTGACGGAAGGTTCACTGACGCAGAATCACAATTATACGGGCCTGATTTTGAGAACGGAGGATGTTCTGTATTCGGATACGGAAGGTTATGTCAAATGCTATGTCAGTGATGGTGACCGGATCAGTGTGGACGGAATCGTATATGCGGTGGACCCGACGGGGGATGTACTGAAATCATCAGGCAGCGGTGCACAGAGCAGCATAACAGATGAACAGTACAGAACCCTGAGGAAATATCTGAATCATTTCAGTACGTCATATATAGGGCAGGATTTTACGGATGTATATACATTCAAAGATCAGCTCACCACCACTTTATACGGAATTGAGCAGCAGGCAGCAGGAGAGCAGGAGGAAGAATCAGGATTATCCGTGAAGAAAGCATCTGTCAGCGGAGTGGTGTATTTTACTATGGATGGGTATGAATCCCTGACAGCTGACAATGTCACGAGAGAAAGTCTGAGCAATATTATTTTATCCGGTTCAAGAGTTATGACAGGCGATCAGATTGCGGCAAAAACTCCTGTCTGTAAAATTATTTCCGATGAAAACTGGTCAATTATCATTCCAATCACGGAAGAGGATGCCCGGTACTATGCAGATAAGACAAAAGCGACGATTCTGCTGACAGATATCAGTGCAGAGGTTACAGCGGATATCAAAGTTTATGATGATTCCAATGGCGATAAACTTGCCGTGGTGACTCTGGATGATTATATGTCATCTTACTCTGCTGACCGGATGGTCAGCTTTCAGCTGGTAAAACCGGTGATATCGGGATTAAAAGTCCCCAGGACAAGTGTGGTATCCAGCGAGCTGTATACAATCCCGGTAGAGTATGGACATAAACCGAAAAATTCCAACAGCATACAGTTTTCCAGAATTCCAGCAGGAAAAAAAGAGATGGAGGAAATCACTCCGGAAATCAGTTATGTGGACAGCCAATATTATTACATAGAAAATACGGAGCTGCAGCCAGGCGATGTGATCCAGAAACTGGATGAAGATGGAAATGTTACCGGAGACGGATATGAAATCGGAGGAAAGAAAACATTGAAAGGCGTTTATAACGTGAACAAAGGGTTTGCAGTTTTTGAGGTTGTTGAGATTCTGGATGAGAATGATGCCTACTGTATTGTAAAGTCGGGAACAACATACGGTCTGGCTGTATATGACCATATTGTACTGAATGCTTCGACAGTTGATGAAGATGATTTACTTTATTAGAAATATGTGATATAGTTTAACTGGTTGACTGTATAGTTTCAACATGAAACATGGTGCCGTATGCGTAAATATATTTGCCGGGGCTTTCACAGGTGGATTTTTGTGACCAGTTAGCTGAATTTAAGAATAAGAGTGTCAAGAGGATTGATATATGGCTAATATGATTGAAAGATTTTTGGATTTTATGAAACTTTCATACGATGATGATTATGATGAAGAAGAAGAGAATGAAACGTATGAAGAACCCATAAAAACCCGGGGAATAAAAAACAAAGAAAAAGATAAGACAGACAGTATTTCGAAGGACAGCCGGAAAGGAACGCAGGCTGTGGATCGGACTTCCAGAAAAGAAGGAAAGAGCCAGAATCGTTCGGATACATTTTCCGGCAGCAGATCTGTAAAAACACCGGTTCGTTCGAATTCTAATGTATCTGTTATCGGAGGAGGAAATAACGTGGAATCTGAAATTGTATCAATTCGTCCGAAGGATGATAAAGCAAGACAGGAGATTGGAGACCGTCTTCTGGAAGGGAAAACTGTATTGATTAATATGGAAGGTCTTGAACTGGATGTGGCGCAGCGTATCGTTGATTTTACTTTTGGTGTCTGTTATGCGATTAAGGGAAATATGAAATTCCCGTCCAAATATATTGTGATTGCAGTACCGGATGAAGTAGGTCTGAGCGGAGAATTTGAGAGCTCTTCAGATTCTTCCGGCCGTCGTTCCGCCGGCTCCAAAACATCATTTGAAAAGAGTTACACTGATATTTGAATTTATAATTTCGGAAGAAAAGCAAACAATCAGAAGGTTGTTTGCTTTCTTCCTGTATATGCATGAAAGGAGCAGATTGATATGATTACTGTTCATTATGATGGAAAACCGATTTATAATATCCATATAGAAGAAAGCTATAACGGACTTCAGGACGCATTGAAAACCCTGAAAGATACAGATAAGAAAAAAGTATGCATCGTCAGTGAAACGAATGTGGCTCCCCTGTATCTGGAGGCGGTCAGACAGGTGACTGAAAAATGTTTTGCTTCAGTTACGGATTTTGTTTTTCAGGCGGGAGAGGCCCATAAGAATCTGAATACGGTTCAGGAATTGTATGAACATCTGATTCTGCATCATTTTGAAAGAGGGGATATGCTGATTGCTCTGGGAGGCGGAGTAACCGGTGACCTGACAGGTTATGCAGCAGCAACCTATCTGCGCGGAATTTCATTTATTCAGATGCCGACCACATTACTTTCTCAGGTAGACAGCAGTATTGGCGGTAAAACGGGTGTGGATTTCAAAAGCTACAAAAATATGGTTGGCGCATTTCATCAGCCTTCCATGGTATATATCAACCTGAATACTTTAAAAACCCTGAGTGATAAGCAGTACTGCGAAGGCATGGGAGAGATCATCAAGCATGGCCTGATCAAAGATGGAAGATATTATCAGTGGCTGTCCGATCATATGGATCAGATCCTTGCCAGAGACTTTTCCGTATGTCGGGAAATGATTGCAGTCAGCTGCAATATCAAGCGGGAAGTGGTTGAAAGGGATCCAAAGGAAAAAGGGGAACGTGCGCTGTTGAATTTCGGACATACGCTGGGACATGCGGTGGAGAAGGTCAGTGATTTCCGACTTCTTCATGGAGAGTGTGTGGCATTGGGCTGTGTGGCCGCATCGTGGATTTCCTGGCAGAGAGGGATGATTTCCGAAGAACAGTATCTGGATATCCGGGATACCATACAGAAATCAAAGCTTCCGGTTACTGCTGATCAGATCAGTAAAAAGGATGCCATGGAAGCGGTTAAGCATGATAAAAAAATGGAAGCAGGCAAAGTTAAATTTATTCTTCTGGAGCAGCCGGGAAAGGCAGTGATTGACCGTTCTGTTTCACCGCAGGAGATGGAAGCTGCACTGAATGTCATTCTTACGGGAGGCACAGATGAACAGTAAAAGATCATTTTTATGTGCTGCGGCAGCCTTGATTTTACTGATTGCGGCAGATCAGCTGACCAAACAGCTGGCTGTGCAGTATCTTTATCAGAATGAGCCCTTTGAAATCATTCCCGGCGTTTTTGAACTGCATTTTCTGATCAATAAGGGAGCGGCTTTTGGAATTATGCAGAATCATCAGTACTTTTTTGCTGCAGTAACCTGCGCAGTACTGTGTGTTCTCGTATGGGTTTATGGGAAAACAGTTTCACTGCCCCGGTTCAGACCGATTCGTCTGCTGCTTATCCTTCTTATGTCGGGGGCTGTGGGAAATCTGCTGGATCGTGTCCGTCTGGGGTATGTCATCGACTTTTTCTACTTTAAACTGATTGATTTTCCCATATTCAATGTGGCGGACTGTTATGTGGTTGTGTCTGTGATCCTCCTTACCGTTCTGATCCTTTTTGTCTATAAAGAGGAAGATCTGGATGAACTTGGCAGACATCTGAGGCCGGGCGGAGGAAAGAAATCATGAACAGGTACTGTTTTCTGGCAGATCAGAATGCGGAAAATGAACGTATTGACAAGTATCTGACGGATTATCTGAAGAAACATTCCCGATCCTTTCTTCAAAAACTGATCAAAGATGGTCAGGTTTTCGTAAATGGAAAAGCGGTGAAAAACAATTACCGGCTGCACGAGGAGGATCGGATAGAATTGACTGTGCCTGAACCGCTTCAAACGGACATTTTACCTGAAAATCTGGATCTGGATATTGTATATGAGGATAAGTCGGTTCTGATCGTCAATAAACCCAAGGGAATGGTTGTGCATCCATCAGCAGGTCATGCCTCGGGAACTCTTGTGAATGGGCTGATGTATCATTGCGGGGATGGACTTTCGGGAATCAACGGTGTGCTGAGGCCCGGCATCGTTCACCGGATTGATATGGATACCACCGGGCTTCTGATTGTCTGCAAAAATGATCAGGCCCACAATTGTATTGCAGAACAGCTGAAAGAACATTCCATTACCAGAAGGTATCATGCACTGGTTAAAGGGCGTTTTAAGGAGGAGGAGGGGACAGTGGATGCGCCAATCGGCAGAAACCCTTCCAACCGCCTGAAAATGGCTGTAAACCGGCAGAACGGCAAACATGCGGTGACACATTACCGGGTTCTGGAACAGTTTTCTTCCTGCGCCTATATTGAATGTCGTCTGGAAACCGGCAGAACCCATCAGATTCGCGTCCATATGTCGAGCATCGGTCATCCTCTTCTTGGAGATACCATATACGGAGGGCCTGCTGTAAAAAATGTTCAGGGACAGATGCTGCATGCTAAAGTGATTGGATTTATTCATCCTGAAACAGGAGAATACATGGAATTTGATTCGGAGCTTCCGCAGTACTTTCAGGATATTCTGGAACGTTTTCAAAACGGAACGATAAAAATTTAATTTAAAATGAATAAAAAACCTCTTTCTGCCCATACTGATAAAGTCAGATTTCACAGCATGGTTTAATGTAGCCATGTTTGTGAACAGCACAGAAGGAGGTTTTTATGTTGGATAATTATACAAGCAATAAAAATAACAGAAATGACAGCAGCAATCGAAACGACAGTATGAACCGCAGCAGCAACAGCCGCAATGAGAGCAATAATCGTAATGACAGCAGTAACCGCAGCGACAGCATGAATCGCAGCGACAGCATGAACCGCAATGGCAGCCGCAACGACAGCAACAGCCGTAACGACAGCAACAGCCGTAACAGCAGAAACCGCAGCGGGGAAAATTGTTTTGGAAATCGTGAAAACCGTTCCAATAAGACAGACAACCGAAATCAGAGCCGCTAGTATGCCCCAAACTAATTACCAGTCTGTTTCTTATTCTGCATGAAGTTGGTTTATTCGTGTGGCCATACTGGAAAATCAAGCAGGCCGGGGTATACAGACCGCCGCAGGAAAACTGCGGCGGTTTTTAACATATTAATGCAACTGTTCAGAGCCAACCTCGAAAACACTATGTGTTTCCTCGGTGTGGTGTATCCGCCAAATAGATTTACAGCAAAACAAAAAACAGGATTGCTTCATATGATAAAGTAAATGATGCGGTAAAAAGTTGGAAAAAAGTATGGATTATGTATATCATCTTCCGATTCCTTCCGGAGTGAGCGGGAAAGGCGTGACCGTTGCGGTTCTGGATACGGGGATCGTGAACCATCCTGATTTTGACCATAGAATTGTAGTTTTCAAAGATTTTGTAAATGGAAGAAAAGTGATGTATGATGATAACGGACATGGAACACATGTATCGGGAATACTGGCGGGCAGCGGCATGCTCAGCCGGAAAAAATGCCGGGGGATTGCACCTTCAGCCCGCATTGCTGCTTTAAAAGTACTGGATCAGAATGGGAACGGCAGTCTGAAACAGATTCTCAGAGCGTTGGACTGGCTCCTTAAAAATCATGAAAAATACGGAATACGGATCGTAAATATTTCAATAGGAACCCTTCCTGACCGGGAAACACAGGATGGATCTGCCATGATGCAGAAAATTGATGAATTGTGGGATGCCGATCTCTGTATTTTTGCGGCTGCCGGCAATGCAGGACCGAAAAAAGGAAGTATTACGAGTCCCGGGATCAATCGCAAAATCATAACGGTAGGCTGCTGTGAACCTTTTCCAGTGATAGAGCATGGAAGGAAAGTGAAAATGCGTTATTCCGGAAGAGGACCGGTGCCCTGGAACTGTGTCATGAAACCGGAGATTGTTGCCTATGGGAAAGATATTCTGTCCTGCAACTACCGGTATCTGCAGGGGCAGAAGCCTTATGTGCAAAAAAGCGGAACATCCATGGCCGTTCCCATGGCGTCCGCTTCGGCTGCACTTTTACTGGAAGTGTGTCCCACACTCACCAACGGGCAGGTGAAACTCTGTTTCAGGGACAGCTGCAAAAATCTGTGGCTTCCCACTAACCAGCAGGGTTGGGGGCTGATACAGCCTGACCGTCTGATACGTTCGGGAAAGGCTGTATCCGGGCAGCAGAGATGAACTTTGGGAGATCATTCTGCCAGACTTTCCCACTGTTCGTACAGCAGTTCCAGCTTTTCACTGATTTCTTTCTGTTCTTTATTCAGCTCAATCAGACGGGAAGTATTGGTATATACCTCCTCACGGGTCAGAAGATCATTGATCTCATTATCCCGTTCTTCCAGTTTCTGAATCTGTTCTTCTGTTTTACGCAGGTCGTTCTGACGTTTTCGTTCTCTGGCCTGGGCTTCCTTGGCGGCAAGCCATTCGGCCTTTGTGTCGGTTTCCCTTGCGGGTTCGGCTGTAACAGCTGAGGAACCTGTGCGGTTTATGCCGGCAGCGGCAGCCTGATCAGCGATGGCAAACTGCTCTGCTGATTTTTCCTGATAATAATCATAATTACCAAGGAAATTGATAAACTGTCCGTGGTACAGGGATAAAATCCGGGTGGCTGTCTGATTGATAAAATACCGGTCGTGGGAGACAAATAAAACGGTGCCGGTGTAATGTGTCAGGGCATTTTCCAGGATTTCCTTGGATACAATATCCAGATGGTTGGTCGGCTCATCCAGAATCAGGAAATTGGCATCGGAAAGCATGAGCTTGGCAAGAGACAGACGCCCGCGCTCTCCGCCGCTTAAGTCGCGAACCTGCTTGAATACGTCATCTCCTGTAAACAGAAAAGCTGCCAGAAGATTGCGGATTTCCGTATTGGTCATTGCCGGGAATTCGTCTCCCAACTCATCAAACAGCGTTTTATCTTCGTTCAGCAGCTGCTGTTCCTGGTCGTAATAACCGATATGTACCCGGGAACCGGTAAGAAATTCGCCGGAATCGGCAGGAAGCATCTGATTGATGATCTTTAACAGTGTTGTTTTGCCTGTACCGTTATCTCCGATGATGGCCACACGCTCTCCGCGCTTGATTTCGATATCGGCATTTTCAAACAGTGTCATGCTGCCAAAAGATTTGGAAAGTCCTTTTACAGTCAGCACGTCATTACCGCTGGTTACTGCGGGATGAAATTCAATGTGCATGCTGTCATTGAGAATCATGGGCTTTTCAATCCGTTCGATCTTATTGAGCATTTTTTCACGGCTTTCCGCACGCTTGATGGATTTTTCGCGGTTAAACGATTTGAGCTTTGTAATTACTTCCTCCTGATGTTTGATTTCCTGCTGCTGGTTCATGTAGGCCTTCAGCTGGATTTCCCGCATCTGTGCTTTTTTGGCGGAGTAATCGGAATAATTGCCGCTGAACATGGTTACCTGACCGGATTCGATTTCAATGACCTTATTGACGATCCGGTTCAGGAAATACCGGTCATGGGAAACAATGATCACGCTGCCGGGGTAATTCAGCAGGAATGTTTCCAGCCAGGCGATGGAATTCATATCCAGATGGTTGGTTGGCTCATCCAGCATGATGATATCCGGTTTGGTAAGCAGAAGACGTCCCAGAGAGACGCGGGTTTTCTGACCGCCTGACAGAGTATTCACTTTACGTGAAAAATCTTCTTCCGAAAATCCCAGCCCCTTCAGCACGCCGGTTACTTCGCTTTTGTATGCATAGCCGTCAGCCTGTTCAAAGGCATGGGTTGCTTTTGCGTAGGAATCATACAGTGCTTCCAGCTCTTCTCCTTCTTTGTGTTTCATCTGCAGTTCCAGGCTGCGGATTTTCTGCTCCAGCTCCAGAATATCCTGACGAACCTGCAGCAGGGTATCGTAAATGGTGGCATCGGAAATAAAATTCTGATGCTGCGCCAGATAACCGATAGTGCGTCCCTTGGCGATGATTACTTCGCCGCTGTCGGCCGGTTCCTCGCCGATGATGATTTTTAATAAAGTTGATTTCCCGGCACCGTTAATACCTACAATAGCTGCTTTTTCATGTTCATTGATATGAAAAACGGCATCCCTCAGGATGGATTCGGTGCCGAATGATTTATTGATATGGCTGCATGAAAGAATCATACAAACACCTCACTTTCAATCTGAAGTTTTATCGAAAACAGGACATACTTTTTCAGTATAATATAAATTGAAAGAACAGGCAAGACGAAAATACAAACCGGAGGCATTTTGATAAATTGACAAATAGTAAATAAAGTAATATAATTATGCATAATGCCTCGTGATTTTATGCAAAGTAGTATAAAAGCGCCGGTCTACCCATCCGGCAGCATATACAGAATATGATGAGCATGGTTCTGAGTTAAGGAGTGATTTTTTTGGAAAACAAGGGAATATCAAGAGCGGTTATCAAACGTCTGCCGCGTTACTACCGATACCTTGGAGAATTAAAGGAAGAAGGAGTTGAAAGGATTTCTTCCAGCGAACTCAGTTCCAAAATGAAAGTAACGGCTTCTCAGATTCGCCAGGATCTGAATAATTTTGGCGGATTTGGACAGCAGGGATACGGATACAACGTGAATTACCTGTTTAATGAAATCGGACGGATTCTTGGAATTGATAAAAAGAACAATATGATTGTGATCGGCGCCGGCAATATGGGACAGGCACTGACCAAGTACACCAGTTTCAGATCTTATGGATTTGATATTATTGGCGTTTTTGACGTTAATGCGAATCTGATCGGCAAGTCGATCAATGGTATTGTCGTTCAGGATTACAGTGAAGTCAGCAGCTTTATCCATAACAATCAGGTCGATATTGCAGTCCTGACTGTACCCAAGGAAGCAGCCGGCAGCATTGCGGAATATCTGGTTCAGCTGGGGATTCATGCATTCTGGAATTTTGCGTACACCGATCTTCGTCTTGGTCCCGGTATCGTGGTGGAGAATGTACATCTTTCTGACAGTCTGCTTCGGCTGTCGTATGAAATGAAAAGCAAAGGAGCATCGAATGATTAAAGGTATCGGCATGGATATGACAGAGATATCCAGAATCGAACAGGCCTGCAGAAAAGAACATTTTCTGCACAGAATCTTTACCGCCGAGGAAATCATGCGATATGAGAAATTCCCTGCCAGACTGGCGGGGAATTTTGCGGTTAAAGAAGCGGTGGCAAAGATGTTTGGCACCGGCTTCAGAACATTTGGACCCGGTGACGTGGAGGTACTTCGGGATGAAGCAGGAAAGCCTTATGTAATCCTGTATGGTCCGGCGAAAGAACTGCAGGAAAGCATGGGAATTGTTTCGATTTTCGTTACAATTACCAATGAAAGGGATTTTGCGTGCGCAGTTGCCGTAGGGGAAGGCAGGTAGCAGGAAAGCCAATAACAGGCAGTAAAGCAGAAATTTCAGGATTGTTTGTGCTGCTTTTGCAGGCGGCGGAATGGAGATTCATATGGAATATTTTGTAAATCATTTACAGATGAAAGCGGTGGATACGTATTCTATCAGGGAAACGGGGATTCCCTCTCTTATACTGATGGAGTGGGCAGCTTTATCGGTGGCAGAGCTGATCATGGATCATTTTTCTCCTGAGGACGGAAGGGTTCTTTCTATCTGTGCCATGGGCAATAACGGAGCTGATGGTATGGCCGCGGCCCGGATCCTGGCGCTGAAAGGATATCGGACTGCCGTATTATATACGGGAAATCCGGAAAAGGCCACGGAGGAATGGAAGATTCAGAACGGGATTCTTGAAAAACTGGGAATTCCCTGTATTTTTATGGAAGATGGTAACAGGGAGATTGCTTTGGAATATATTAAAGCAGAGAAAACTTCTGTTCTGATTGATGCGCTGTTTGGTATCGGACTGACCCGCAGGGTCGGCGGCTTTTATGCGGAGTTGATTGAGGCTGTGAACAGCTCGGGGATTCCTGCTGTGGCCGTCGATATTCCTTCGGGGATTGATTCCGATAGCGGCAGAATTGCAGGAACTGCTGTGAAAGCCTGGGCGACAGTTACCTTCGGACAGAAGAAGCTGGGGCAGATTTTTTATCCGGGAGCGGAGTACTGCGGCATGCTGGAAGTCCGTGAAATCGGATTTGCTCCTGAGGCACTGGAAAAGGCAGGATATGAAGCTTTTGGCTATACCAGAGACGATTTGAAACTGTTTGCCGGACTAAGGCCTGCTGATTCTCATAAAGGTACTTTTGGGAAAATACTGATTATTGCCGGAAGCGAAAACATGGCGGGGGCAGCTGTTTTCAGTGCCAGGGCTGCCTACCGCATGGGCTGCGGTCTGGTCAGGATTCACACTGTTCTGGAAAACCGTATCTGCATGCATCAGATGGTACCGGAGGCAATTCTTTCCCTTTATGATGACAAATGTTATGATATGGAGCTGCTGCGGCGGGACTGTGAATGGGCCGATGTGGTCGTCTTTGGCCCCGGCATGGGACAAAAGCCTCATGTGGATCGGATACTGGAGTATCTGCTGAAATCCTGCAGGTGTCCCATGGTTCTGGATGCTGATGGCCTGCGTGTACTGGCGGGACACAGGGAGTGGTATCATCTGCTGTCAGATCAGATGATCCTGACGCCTCATATGGGGGAGATGGCAGCGCTTACCGGCCTGACCATATCGGAAATCCGGGAAAGTCCGTCGGGAACCGCCTGCGATTTTGCAGAACGTTTTGGATGTATCTGTGTTCTGAAAGGGGCAAGAACCATAGCGGCACAGAAGGGTGTCCCCTATTATCTGAATACTTCCGGCTGCAGCGCCATGGCAACAGCCGGTTCGGGAGATGTGCTGACGGGGGTACTGGCCGGATTTCTGGCGGAAGGACACAGTTGTGCGAAAGCAGCTTCTCTTGGTGTTTATCTGCATGGTCTGGCAGGAGAATTGGCTGCCGGAAAGTATGGAGAGCGGGCTGTAATGGCAACTGATCTGATCGAATCCATCGGTGATGTATGGAAAGAAATACAGGGATGTCGGTAATTATGCGGTATCCCGCAGAAAAGGATTGTTGAAAATCCGGCAATATGAATCAGAGGATTATTGTATAATATTTTTTGTATTCGGAAATACTGTCATTAAACTTGAAGTAAAGGAGCATGACAATGATTATCCGAAGAGGAGATGTTTTTTATGCCGATCTGAGACCGGTAGTAGGTTCTGAGCAGGGCGGTGTACGCCCGGTGCTGATTGTCCAGAATGATGTGGGAAACCGGCACAGTCCTACAGTAATCTGTGCGGCCATTACCAGCCGTCTCAATAAGGCGAAGCTTCCCACCCATGTGGAGGTGAGTACGATGCAGTGCGACATGGTGAAGGATTCGGTGATCCTGTTGGAACAGCTGCGGACGATTGATAAAAAACGTCTGAAAGACAGAATCTGTCATATAGATGGAACATTACTGGACGAAGTTGATAAAGCGCTGGTTGTAAGCCTTGGGCTTTCTACATAACAGAGCGCGTGGAAGGAGTTGTATTATGGACGATGGCTATTGGCCATGGCGGAGCATTTTACTGATTATATTGTTTTTACTGTTTGCCTTGATTCACGGGTTTGAAAAAGCGATGCAGGGAGTCAATGATTCCCTGCTGGAGGATAAAGCCAGAGAAGGAGACAGGCATGCGTCGCTGCTGCTTGATACCATGCAGCAGCAGGCTTCCTTTACCTGTATCCGTCTGGTTCTCATGTTTGGAACCGGATATTATATGGGAGCGCGGATCTGGCCTCTGTGCCTGAGCGCCGGAACAAAAGGTGTATTGATGATTCCGGGGACATTTCTTCTTTTTCTCGTTGTGGGGATCATGGTTCCCCGCAAAATGGCAGCACGGAAAAGTGATTTCTGGCTGAATCAGTGTCTTGGCATCATACGCTTTATTCTTGCGGTATTCTACCCACTGACTGCATTTGTGGATATTATTTCCAATCTGCTGCTCAGAATGGTGGGATATGATGTGGATCAGAACGATGATGATGTTACTGCCGAGGAGATTATTTCCATGGTAAATGAAGGAAACGAGCAGGGGGTGCTGGAAGACAGTGAAGCCGAGATGATACATAATATTATTACGTTCCGGGATAAGGATGTCAGCGATATTATGACGAGACGGCTGAATATTATTGCCATTGAAGGACATCAGACGCTGCAGGACGTCAGAAACCGGATGATGGAGGACAGCAAATCACGTTTTCCTGTTTACGATGAGGAACTGGACAATATACTGGGAATTCTGTATTTCCGGGATGTTATGGTTCTGACGGAAAAAGAGGAACTGCTGAACCGTCCGGTCATGGAGATTCCCGGTCTTCTCAGAAAGGCGGAATTCATACCGGAAACCAGAAAAATTGACAGTATTTTTCAGTATATGCAGCTGAACAAGCTTCATATCATGCTGGTGGTGGATGAATACGGGCAGCTGGCCGGTCTGGTTACCATGGAGGACCTGCTGGAAGAAATTGTCGGCAATATATTCGATGAATTTGATGAAGTGGAACAGCCTTATGTGGAGAAAACCGGGGAGGAAGAGTATATCCTTGATGGAATGACACCTCTTGATGAAGTGAAAAAGCTTCTTAATATGGAGTTTGATACGGAGGACATGGATACCATTAACGGATTTCTTCTGTATAAGCTGGGATATTTTCCTGAAGAAGGCGAAGAAACAGTAATCCGTCTGGATGATTATGATTTTACTATTCTGCAGGTGGAAAACAAGGTGATCCAGAAAATCAGGGTCGCAAAAACGGCTTGAAGATAAGTAAAAAGCGACTTAAAGGTATGTAAAAACTCTTTACGAAAAAACGGTTTCATGGTATCATATAGTCTTGGATATAGAATAGATCAGGAAAGACGGAGTCCTTTCCCAAAGATTTGAGATAAAGGAGTGTTAATCAGAATGTCAGGACATTCAAAATTTGCCAATATTAAACACAAAAAAGAGAAAAACGATGCTGCCAAGGGTAAAATCTTTACCATTATCGGACGTGAAATTGCTGTAGCGGTTAAGGAAGGCGGTCCCGATCCGGCCAACAACTACAAGCTGGCTACCGTTATCGCAAAAGCAAAAGCCAATAACATGCCCAACGATACCATCGACCGCGGTATCAAAAAAGCAGCAGGCGACCTTGGTTCTGTTAATTACGAATCCATTACCTATGAAGGCTACGGCCCCAACGGTGTGGCAATTATCGTTGATACACTGACAGACAACAAGAACCGTACTGCATCCAACGTGCGCAACGCTTTTACAAAGGGCAACGGCAACATGGGTACAAGCGGCTGCGTATCTTTCATGTTTGATCAGAAAGGCCAGATCATCATTGACAAGGAAGAATGTGAGATGGAAGCGGATGATCTGATGATGATCGCTCTGGATGGAGGAGCCGAAGACTTCAGCGAAGAAGAAGACAGCTTTGAGATTCTTACCGCACCTGATGACTTCCCGGAAGTTGTAAAGGCACTGGAATCCGAAAACATCCCCATGGCAAGCGCCGAAATCACCATGATTCCCCAGACCTATGTGGAATTGACCGATGAAAACGACATCAAGTATCTCCAGAGAACTCTGGATCTGCTTGAGGATGACGATGATGTGCAGCAGGTTTACCACAACTGGAGTGAATAATTTTAATCAGGAATCACTGAAATGTGCGTGATTTTACAACAAAAAACATATTGATTATAAATTAACATGATACCTCTTTTTGGTAGTCTAATTATTTGATTGGCTGCTCGAAAGGAGGTATTTTTTTGCTGCTTCAAAAAATATAAAAAATCAAGTCGTTTATAATGTATATTGTGTCCTGATTAACAGAATGTTTTTTTTATAGTAAAATAGTATTAAAAATTCAAATGATACTTTGGAGGATGTATGAGAGAGAAAAAGTTGCATTTAAAACGGATTTTTTTAGGAATTCTTGCAGTTATCTGCATCGGCATGGGATGGTTAGTTACAAGAGATACTGAACCTCCTCAGATCACGGTCATTGATCAGACTGTAGATTATGGAACAAAATTGAGTGTATCCGATCTGGCAGTGATTGAAGATAATCGTTCGCGGGAATTTGAAACATCAATTTTGTCCGAAAATCTGAAAGGGCTGACAGTTGATCAGGATAACCAGTATATAGTTTTTGATGATGTGGGAAATTATGATATAGATTTCTCAGTAATGGATAAAGCTGGGAATGAAAGTCAGGGAAGAGTTCACGTTGATGTAGTGGATTCCAGAGCACCGGAATTAATTTCGATCAGTTCAGATGTACATATTGGATATCATGAAGAACTGAAACTGCATCTGAACGGAACAATATCGGAAAGTGTGATTGATGTTCGGGCGGAGGATAAATCGGATATGTCTGCCTGCATATCAAACATTAAAACTGCTGATAATCAGGAAATATCATCAGATATATATCGCCTGGAAGACAATAAAACTGTCATTAAATTTGCTGAACCGGGGAAATATATTCTCACATTCAGTGTTCAGGATGAATTTAATAATTCAGTTAGCGGAGATGTAGTTGTTGATGTTGCCGATCGGATTTCGCCGGAATTTAATGGTCTTAAAACAAAATACGTTTTATCAGAAAGTGATGATGCTCCTGAATATCTGGATGGTGTTACGGCAGAAGATGAGATAGACGGGGATCTGACAAAGAAAATTTCGCTGGATGCTGCTGATGTGAGTTATGGCGTGGTAGGAGAATATACAGTTGTTTATTCTGTTTCAGACCATGCAGGGAATATCTGTGAAAAAGAAGTTCCGGTAATTATTAAAGATTCAACACCGCCTGTTCTGTCATTGGAGAAAAGCTCATTTACATTGACTGAGGGAGACGGCAGACCGGATTATCTTTCTTTTATCTCAGCAATAGACGCCATTGATGGTGATGTGTCCGGAGGCATTGAAGTAGATGATTCGAATGTGGACTACGATTCGGCAGGCACGTATACTGTCTCCTGTAAAGTTACCGACAGCAGCGGCAATGCTTCCAGCAGGAAAATAACGGTTAAAATTAAGGCTGTACAGAATGATGACAGTGATAATTCAGGCAGTTCGGGAGGAGAAACCGTTTTAATAACAAGAACAGGAGAATGTTACCATACTCATAAATGCGGCAATGGAACTTATTTTCCGGTCAGTTTATCAGAAGCTCTGAGCAGAGGACTGCGTCCATGCAAAAAATGCTATTAAATCTGCAGTTACAGGACACAGATCGCCGGGCGGTATATCATTTTTCGCCCGGCGGTCTGTTTTATCTGAATCAGGTTA
The DNA here is from genome assembly GCA_028724245.1 of Lachnospiraceae bacterium. Taxonomy (GTDB): domain Bacteria; phylum Bacillota; class Clostridia; order Lachnospirales; family Lachnospiraceae; genus TWA4. The sequence continues at coordinate 9,915 of JAQYDI010000151.1, read as the reverse complement.
CGGTTGTAATGATATCTCAGATCTATTTATTGCGTCGTCTGCTGGAGTATTTTTCCTCGCAGTAGAGGCATCTGTACACTTTTTTCTCCTTATCGGCCAGGAAGAAGACGTGGGGCAGTTCCTGCTCGATGGTGGTGATACAGCGGGGATTTTTGCATTTGATCACGTTGGTCAGTTTTTTGGGAAGCATCAGCTTTTTCTTTTCGGAAATCTTGCCGCCGCGGACGATGTTGACAGTGATGCCGGGATCGACAAAGCCCAGAACATCCAGATCGATCAGATCGATGCCGCCCTCAATCTTGATAATATCCTTTCTGCCCATCTTGTCGCTGCGGCAGTTTTTGATAATGGCAACCTGACAGTCCAGTTTTCCCAGGCCCAGGTAATTGTAGATATCCATGCTCTTGCCGGCAGGGATATGGTCCAGTACAAGACCTTCATTTAATCCGGAAATATTTAACATACCTCAACCTCCAATAATTTCATGATCAGGGCCATACGGATGTATACGCCGTACTGAACCTGTTTAAAATATCCTGCACGGGGATCCTTGTCCACTTCAACAGAGATTTCATTGACACGGGGCAGGGGATGCATAACCAGCATATCTTCTTTGGCAAGTTCCATCTTTGCACCATCGAGTACATAGATATCTTTCAGGCGCAGATACTCATCTTCACTGAAGAAACGTTCTCTCTGTACACGGGTCATGTACAGAATGTCCAGCTTGGGCATGGCATCTTCCAGAATCTCCACTTCTTCATACTCTATATGGTTTGCATCCAGAACATTCTCACGAATGTAGCTGGGAATACGCAGCTCAGTGGGGGAAATGAGGACAAAACGGATGCCGGGGTAGCGAACCAGAGCATTGATCAGGGAGTGCACGGTACGGCCAAATTTCAGATCGCCGCAGAGACCGACTGTAAGGTTCTCCAGGCGTCCCTTCAGGGAACGGATGGTAAGCAGGTCGGTCAGCGTCTGGGTGGGATGCTGATGACCGCCGTCACCTGCGTTGATGACCGGAATGGAAGAATTCATGGCTGCTACAAGGGCAGCGCCTTCCTTGGGGTGTCTGATCGCTGCAATATCCGCATAGCAGGAGATCATCCGGATCGTATCGGCAACGCTTTCACCCTTGGCAGCAGAGCTGGCGTTGGAAGATGCAAAACCGATGACCTGTCCGCCCAGATTCAGCATGGCAGTTTCCAGACTCAGACGGGTTCTTGTGCTGGGTTCATAAAATAATGTAGCAAGTTTTTTACGATTACAAACATTAGCGTATTTTTCAGGATGTTTTTCAATGTCATTGGCTGTATCCATTAATTCATCCAGCTCTTCCACTGAAAAATCCAGAGGACTGATAATATGTCTCATTTATCTCTCCTTGATTTAATATATAATTAGTGCTTTACACCTTTACCTATTATAACGGAGAATCAGGCTTCTGAAAAGCAGATTTTCACAGGAATTGAAAAATATATTACTGAAAACAGGTCTGTTCATTTCTGATAAACTGTGCTATGATAACGTAGTAAAATAAAAGGCTGTATATGTATAAAATCCGCTTGATGCGGAAGATTAGCAGTAAGTAAATTTGAAAGAGGTGGATACATATGAAGTGTATCAAAGAAGCAGCAGCAAAAACATATGGCAGAGATACAAAAACTGCGAAGACGGTTGCGGAGATTATCAACAATGTGATTGCCAATGGGGATGCTGAGATCTATACATTAAGCAAAAAGTTCGATGGTCTTGATCTGGAATATATCCGTGTTCCCAAAGAGACGGTGAAGGCGGCTTACGATCAGGTGGATCAGGCAACCATCGAAGCCATGAAAGCAGCTGCAGACCAGATCCGTTTTTATGCAGAGAAACAGCTGGCCTGCATGAAGGAACTGGATACGGAAACACCGGTTCCCGGTGTTCGTCTCGGACATCGCCTGGTGCCTGTTGATTCTGTAGGCTGCTATGTGCCCGGCGGACGTTATCCGCTGCCCAGTACAGCTCTGATGCTGGCAATTCCGGCAAAGGTGGCAGGTGTGAAGCGCATTGCCGCATGCAGTCCGGCATCAAAGGTCAGTGGAACGATTCATCCTGCTGTTCTGGCAGCCATGGATATTGCAGGGGTAGATGAAATCTACTGTGTAGGCGGAGCTCAGGCTATTGCAGCCTTTACCTATGGTACAGAAAGCATCCGTAAGGTAGATATGATCTGCGGTCCCGGCAACCGTTTTGTGACAGAAGCCAAAAGACAGGTAATTGGTGAGGTCGGTATTGACAGTCTGGCCGGTCCCAGCGAGGTGCTGATCGTAGCAGATGAAAGCGCCAATCCTGATTTTACAGCAATCGATATTCTGGCTCAGAGTGAGCATGATCCCAATGCAAGAGCAACGCTGGTAACAACCAGCCCCGATCTGGCGGAGAAGACTCTGAAGCGGGTTACAGAAATTGCAGCTGAGCTTCCTACAGGCGAACTGGCACTGAAATCATGGGAAGATAATGGTATGCTGTATCTTGCCGATTCCATGGATGAAGCCATTGATCTGGCTAATGAGATGGCACCGGAACATCTGGAGGTTCAGGTGAAGCCCGAGATCGAGCAGGAAGTCAGTGACCGCCTGCTTCATTATGGTTCTTTATTTGTGGGACATTATACACCGGTTACGTTCGGCGACTATTGTTCCGGTACCAATCACACGCTGCCTACCATGAGAACAGCAAGATACTCCAATGGTGTATGGGTGGGTACGTTTATCAAGACATCATTTGTTCAGCATATTACGGAAGAGGGCTGCAGAAATCTTGCTTCTACAGCTGTTCACATGGCGGGAACGGAAGGTCTGATGGCGCATCGCAAGTCCATCACGATCCGTATGGAAGCCATGGATCAAAAGAAAAAATGATGGTATTTCAGCAGAAATTCCCAGTGTATTGTTCTCCGAAACTGCCATACTAGCAGTGTAACAGAAAACCAATTGTTTTTAAGGAGGAGAATACAATGTCCAATAATAATTCCGGCAGAATTGAAGTACCTGAAGCAAAGGAAGCCATGGATCGTTTCAAAATGGAAGTAGCGGATGAGCTGGGTGTGCCTTTATCAAAAGACGGTTATAATGGCAATCTGACCTCTTATCAGAACGGTTCCGTCGGTGGTCATATGGTTCGTAAAATGATCGAAGCACAGGAAAAAGAAATGGCAGGCAGAGAAAGATAATCTGATCAGCCGGTCGTTATAATAGGAAAAGCAGTTTTCTATTATACAAAAACCAGGAAACGGGCAGCAGATCCCCTCTGCTGCCTGTTTTCTGGTTTTATCGGTTACAGCGCTTCGAAAATATTATTTTGCAGAGGAATTCACGGGGAAGAAACGCATACTGTAGGAAGCCTGAAACGTTTCGGACGGTTTTAATGTGGTTCCGTATTCTCTTTTTGATACATCATCATGGAACGAAGCACGGTCGGCCCGTCCGTACCAGGGTTCCAGACAGACGAAAGGTGCCTGTTTGCCGGCAGGTGACCAGATACCGAACAGAGGAGCATCAAAGTCCATGGTGATGTACGGCTTCCGGTTGGGAAGACAGAGAGAAAGTTTGTGGATATTGTCTCCTTCTACAATGAGTGCGTCACGGTCGAAAAGATGTTCTGTCAGCTGCAGTCTGCCGTTTTCAAGGGGATAAACCACCTGCTCTTCCGATAATACGCCTTCACTGGTCAGAACGCCGCAGGTAAGCTTGGAAGCGTCTGTATGAAGGTCGATGGAATAATCTGCCTGTGCGCCGTTTCCGGCCAGCGGGCAGTAAAAAGCAGGGTGAGCACCGATGGAAAAATGAAGCTCTTCTTTGCCGGGATTCATAACCTGCCATTCGGTCAGGATTTCATTTTCACGAAGCGTGTAACTGATTCGGAGTGAGAATTCCATGGGATAAAGTTTACGGGTTTCATCGTTGGAATTCAGAATAAAACTGAGAGATTCACAACCCTGGTGAATCAGGTCAAATTCCATATCCCGGGCAAATCCATGCTGCCCCATGGGCCATTTTTCTCCGTTATACAGAAACTGCTTCTGATTGAAATTACCCACAACAGGGAAAAGAACGGGAGAGTGGCGTTTCCAGTATTTCGGATCCGCATTCCACATATATTCCGTACCGTCTGCACCTGTTATGCTGCAGAGTTCAGCGCCTGCAGAAGATACCTCGAGAGTCAGAAAATCATTGGTCAGTTGGTAAATAGACATCACGATACCTCCGTAAATATAATTGATAATCCGTTTTTATTATAATCGAAACTTTCACTCATCACAAGAACGATTCTTGTATAACAGGTTATATTTTTCATCCATTTTTGCCGGAAGGCGAAAAACAGGAGACAGGAGAAACCGTCAGAATTTGACAATGGGGCGGAAAAAGAGTATACTGAACAAAATTTAACAGGAAAGGAATTGAAAATGAGGTACATATATTTACTGCCCGGAATTTTGCTGGCTATTACGCTGCATGAATTTGCACATGGCTGGGTTTCCTGGAAGCTGGGTGACCCGACACCGAAACTGGAAGGACGGCTTTCGCTGAATCCGCTTCATCATCTGGATCCTCTGGGTGCGTTGTGCATGTTGTTTTTCCATATGGGATGGGCAAAACCGGTTATGATCAATCCATATTATTATAAGAATAAAAAAGCCGGCACTGCGCTTGTCAGTCTGGCGGGACCTTTGATGAATATACTGACCGGAGCAATTGCAATTGTGATACTGGCATGGATGGAGGTTTCCGTTTATACAGGTTCTCTTACAGTCAATGGTTTTGTAGATACTGTTTATACTCTGCTGTATTATTTTTCCATGCTGAGTATTAATCTGGCGGTGTTTAATCTGATTCCGCTTCCTCCGCTTGACGGATTTAAGATCCTTGAGATTTTTCTTCCCGATACTGCGGCGGATTGGGTGGAAAGGCACAGTCAGTATTTTATGTTTATCCTGCTGGTGGCACTTTATGTGGGGATTCTTGATACACCCATTAATGCGGCGTTTGGTTTCATGCATGATGGAATATGGAATTTTGCACTGTCTCTTTTCCAGCATAAGCTGATCAGTATTACATAAAGGTAATTGTTCAGATCCAACCTCGAAAACACGGTGTGTTTTCGAGGTTGGCGTATCTAAAAGAAAATAAAATTAAAGAGGGCTATTACACGGATTTCCGTGTAATATGCCCTCTTTAATTTTTAATATGTATTTAACCGGATTAAATGGATTAATTGCAGGATGAACTTTCTTCAGAAGAAGATTCGTTTTCAGAAGAAGATTCAGCTGTTGATTCTGTTTCCTGTACAGAGCGTTCAGAAGTCTGTACCGCACAAGTCTCAGCGGCAGTTTCGGCAGCTGTGGTTCCAACAACTGTGGTTTCAACAGTTGTGGTTTCAGCAACCGTGGTTTCAACAACTGTAGTCTCAGCAGCTGTGGTTCCTGAAGAAGGAGCTGCAGCTGTTGCTGCGGTTTCTACCACTGTTGCAACCGTTTCTTTTTCTGTTTCCGGAGCGGAAGCAGCTACAGTAACCGGCTTTGTATATGTAACTCCGGCGGTAGCGGAAGAAGAAGCACTGACAACATTGGAAGAAGCACTTTTACGATATGCTTTTACCATGTATGCATAAGCTGTTCCGCTCTGAGCTTTTGTATCAGTGAAAGCTGCGGTTTTCTGACCGGAAACGGTCTTGATTAAAGTATAGGAACCGCCTGCAGCTTTACGGTAAATCTGGTATCCGGTTGCGTATTTAACGGTGTTCCATTTGACGGTAATACCGTTATTAACGGCAGATGCCTGAATACCGGTGGGGCTGGCAATTTTTGTGGATGCAGTCATCCCTTTTGAGTTATAGGAACCGGTTTTGGAACCGGAGTAGGCACGGACTGTGTAAACATATTTACCTGCATATGCGGTTTTGTCAGTGTATGAAACCTTGCTGCCGCCTTTCACTGTTGCGATTTTTTTGTAAGAACCGCCTGCAGTTTTACGGTAAATGTAATATCCGCTGGCTCCCCGTACCTTTTTCCATGATACATTGATCGTTGTATTGTTAACGGAAGAGGAGGCTGCCTTGACTGAAGTCAGCTGAGGCTGCTGCAGAGACTTCGAAACACTTACTGTAGGGCGTGCGACCAGTACAATACGCTTGGTAGAGTAATTACGCTTTACGACGCCGACTCTGGAGTTGGCAGCTTCTACGATCTTACCATTTCCGACATAAATGGCTGCATGCGTAATATTGCGGTAACGGCCGTTGGAATGGGAAGAAGTAAAAATCAGATCACCGGGAAGCAGTTCGCTTGCAGAAACGCTGCTGAAAGAAATCGTTTTGCAGGAACCGTTGAGAATACTGCCGGAAGATGCAGCGGTAGGAGCCCAGCTTGTCTTGCCGCCGATGTATACTCCGGCGCTGGCATATGAACGCCATACCAGAGAACCGCAGTCATAGTAACCTTTGCTCATACGTCTTGCCTGACTGTAGCGGCAGCCGACAGCATTGTTGGCGTAGTTGACTGCTGTATATGCAGATTTGGATACAACTTCAACCTTTAATGTAAGCTTTTTACCGTTTACTGTAGCGTAAATATTGGCACGTCCGATATTCTGACCGGTTACCTTGCCGGAGGAGCTGACAGAAGCGATATTGGAATTACTGGTACTCCACTTTACAGAAGAAGAGGATCCTTTAACTTTTGCAGTATAGCTTTGTCCAACATACATCAGCTTATAGCTTGCCGATAAAGAGGCAGAAGCTGCAGAAGCGTTGATATCGTTTTTACTGAAAATGCCTGCGAAAATTACCATGGCAAGCAACAGCAGAGTGGCTGTAAATTTCTTTTGTTTCACGTTACGTCCTCCTGAGTTAAATACATATTATAAATATTACATAAATGTTAAAAAAATGTTTCATTTCTTTGCTCTGTTAAGGAGTATACAATATATGGAGAAAAAAATCTACCCTTTTTTGGAAAAAAGTTAAAAAAAATGTAACAAAATCATCGCACAAATGAAATACACAAACATATGTACTGAAAAAATGGCTTCCGGGATTGCCAAATCCGGGGAATTGTGATAGTATTTAGCAGGACCGGGACGTGATTGGCTGCTGTATTGTTACAGCAGCCGGTATTCCTGAATTTCCTGACAGGCCAGAAGTTCCCATATTGCATCCACCAGCGTGGAAAGGGTAGCATAGCGGCCTTCCAGTTCTTCACATAAATAAAGAGAAGCGGCGGGAAAGTAGCTGATCTGATAGTCTGCTCCGGAACGGCAGTAAATCTCCACTACCGGTTCATCATCTTCGTTTTCAATGGCCTGATGGAAAAGGTCATCCAGCTTTTCCATCAGTTCATGTTTTTTAACACTGTTTTTAGCGACCCAGACAGGGATTCCGTCCTCAATCACGGTAATCCATTCCTGAGGTTTTCCGTTTTTAACAGTAGTAAGTGTAAGTGATTCCTGTTTCATGATGTTGTCTCCTGTTCCAGACCGTGTTCAAACAGCGAACACAGGTCTTTCATGCATTGTTCTTCATCGGTACCGTCACATTCCAGTTCAATTTCTGTACCGCATACGAGAGCAGCGGACAGGATATGGATCATACTTTTTACATTAATTATATAATGTTTGTAACGAATGATCGATGTGCATTGATACTCCCTTGCATGTCTGGACAGAATCAGAGCAGGATCAACATTTAAACCGGATGGATTAGTAATGGTAATATTTTTTTTGATCATTGAAAAGTCTCCTTCCGTACCATATTAAATACTTGATATTATTATAAAATAGGTTGTTTTATTTTACAACTGAAAGAAAGGGGAATTTGCCCATGAACCAGTACAATGCGGATGCGATTACAGTTCTGGAAGGACTGGAGGCCGTGAGAAAACGGCCCGGCATGTATATAGGAAGCACAGGAAGCCGGGGATTAAATCATCTGGTATATGAAATTGTAGACAATGCGGTAGATGAACATCTGGCAGGATTCTGCAGCAGGATTGAAGTGACGCTGGAACAGGACGGTTCCGTAACGGTAACGGACAATGGCCGGGGAATTCCGGTGGATATGCATAAAAAAGGTGTCTCTGCAGAGCGTGTGATTTTTACAACGCTGCATGCCGGCGGGAAATTTGACAACAGCACTTATAAAGTATCGGGAGGACTTCATGGAGTTGGCTCTTCTGTTGTGAACGCTCTGTCTGAGTGGATGGAAGTAACCGTTTACAAGGATGGATTGATTTATAAGGACCGCTATGCCTACGGTCAGCCGGACATGAAACTGAAAGACGGCCTTCTGGTACCCTGCGGAAAGACGAAGAAAACAGGAACTTCCATCCGTTTTTATCCGGATAAACAGATATTCGAACATATCCGTTTCAAGGAGGATCAGATTAAAAGCCGCCTTCATGAGACGGTGTATCTGAATCCGGGTCTTTCTATTGTTTTCTGTGATCTGAGGGATGGAAAAAATCCTGAACCGGTTCTTTTTCATGAGCCGGAAGGACTGACTCAGTACATCAGAGAGCTGAACCGTGGGAAAGAAACCTGTACGGATGTGATTTATTTCTCAGGAGAGGAAGACAATATCCTGGTGGAATGTGCTCTGCAGTTTACAACAGATTTTGATGAGAATATTTTCGGCTACTGCAACTGTATCAATACTTCCGAAGGAGGTACGCATATCACCGGCTTTAAAGGAAAGTTTACTTCCATTATCAACAGTTATGCCAGAGAACTGGGAATCCTGAAGGAGAAAGATGCCAATTTTACAGGTCCGGATACCCGATGCGGCATGACGGCGGTGTTGGCCATCCGTCATCCCGATCCTCTTTTTGAGGGACAGACCAAGACAAAGCTGGGGAATTCCGATGCGGCACGGGTGGTTACTGCAGTAACCGGCGAAAAGCTGGAATTATTTTTTGACAAAAATCTGGAAACACTGAAAGCGGTTATCAGCCGTGCGGAAACTTCTGCCAAAATCCGCAGATCCGAGATGAAGGCCCGCAGTAATGTTCTGGGAAAAAGCAAATATTCCTTTGATTCCAACGGAAAGCTTGCCAATTGTGAGGGCAGAGATCCTTCAAAGAATGAAATTTTTATTGTGGAAGGAGATTCTGCCGGCGGTTCGGCCAAGACAGCCAGAGACCGTAAGTTTCAGGCAATTCTTCCTATCCGCGGCAAGATCCTCAATGTGGAAAAGGCTTCCATGGATAAAGTTCTGGCCAATGCAGAAATCAAATCCATGGTTCTGGCATTTGGATGCGGGTTTTCCGAAGGCTATGGTATGGATTTTAACATCGAAAAGCTGAAGTACGACAAAATCGTCATTATGACGGATGCCGATGTGGATGGTGCGCACATCAGTACGCTTCTGCTGACATTCTTTTACCGTTTTATGCCGGAACTGATTCTTCAGGGGCATGTATATCTGGCAACGCCTCCTCTTTATAAAGCGGTTCCGAAAAAGGGACCCGAGGAATATCTTTATGATGATGCGGCTCTGGAAAAATACAGAAAAACACATAAAAATTTTACGCTTCAGCGGTACAAGGGTCTGGGAGAAATGGATGCATCCCAGTTGTGGGAAACCACTCTGAATCCCGAGACGCGTGTTCTGAAGCAGGTGGAGATCGATGACGCGCGCATGGCCAATGAAGTAACACAGATGCTTATGGGCAGTGAAGTGGGCCCGCGTCGCAGTTTTATTGTAGAACATGCGGATGAAGCGGAACTGGATGTATAGGAGAGTAATCTCGGAAACTCGCTAAGAAATTAGCCTGGGCACGATTCTTTGTTGAGGGTTTAGTTAAATGGGGATAAAAAAGATGACAGTTCATCTGCAGGAAACTGCCAGACAGAAAAAATGGCATGCGAAAAAAAGCCT
>JAQYDI010000150.1 GCA_028724245.1 Lachnospiraceae bacterium | reverse complement strand
TATCCTATACAGTAGGGGCGAAGTGGACACGCCCGTAAGAATAAGGATTGCCTGAGTTTTCAGGTGGAAACTTAAATATCAAACTTCTTAAACAGGAGCGTCAGCTCCTTAGAATCCCAATTACCTTTAGGTGATGGGTAGTTCACACCGGCCATTTCTCTGGCTTTGCTGTAGGCATTGCCGCAGATATTGCTGCAGATGTTGCCGCAGAAAGAATGGATTATACTGCGTTTTACAGGAGGGAATGGATGATGCACGAAAAAATGCATGATAAGATATATGATAAGGCATACGACAGGACACATGATAAGACATACGATAAGAAATGCAGGGAAAAGAGATTTCATAAGAAACCGATCCGTAAGCTGGCAGCCGGTCTGCTGCTTACGGCAGCTGCTTCCTGCCTGATCGCAGGCTGCGGCAGCGCGGAAGGAGACGGTGGTTCTGAAGAACAGCGTTATGCATGGCCTCTGGCCACGGCAAGCCCGGAAGACACGGTCACACAGCTTTTTGCAGAAAAATTCGCAGATGAGGTACTGGAGCTCAGCGGCGGGAAGATGAAGATACAGGTGTATCCCAATTCGACTCTGGGAGGAGACCGGGATCTTCTGGAAACATGCGCCGACGGTGATATTCCTTTTATTGTGCAGAACACGGCTCCGCAGGTGGCTTTCATGCCTGACCTTGCCGTTTTTGATCTGCCCTGCGTTTTCGATTCGCTGGATGACTGCCGTGAAACCATCGATGATCCGGAATTTTACAGCCTGATCAGTGATGTTTACACAAAAGGCGGCTACCATCTGCTGGGCATGGCGGATCAGGGCTTCCGTGTCATGAGTACCAATAAGGAAATTACGGAGACGGCTGATTTTAAGGGACAGAAGATCCGCACCATGGAGAACAGCTACCATCTGGCTTTCTGGAAGTGTCTGGGCGCCAATCCTACGCCCATGAGCTTCAGCGAGGTGTACATCGGGCTGCAGCAGCATACCATTGATGCACAGGAAAATCCCTACGAGGTCATCGTATCCAACCGGCTGTACGAACAGCAGGACTACATTGTGGAAACCAATCATCTGCCGCATCTCATATCCCTGATCGTGAATGATACGTTTTTCGCGGAACTTTCCGAAGAAGAGCAGGAGATCATGATGGAAGCTGCGGAAACGGCTACCGCATATGCCCGGGAGCAGTCCGACGAAAGGATTGCGGACCGGAAGAAGACAATAGAGGACAGCGGAACACAGATAATCACGCTCTCCGATGAAGTAAGAGAAGAAATCCGTCAGAGTGCCCGGGAAGTGTATACTTCCATTGAGGCGAATATCTCGAAGGAGATCTTTGAGGCGTATATGGGAGAGTAAGAGGAAACACATGGAGTGTTTTCGAGGCTGGCTCTGAACAGTTACAGGAATTTTTAAAGGGTCTGCTGCACCGGCGTTATGATTATGACGATGGGGCGGGCTCTTTTTTGCATGAATGAGGCTGGATATTGTTTTCGTGATGTGATAAAATAAAAATAAAGTGCAGTATTGACAGGGAGGTGTGCAGCATGGGGAAATATCTGAATATTGGAAATGCAGGGTTTGAAGCAGTGCGAAAGGGACATTATGTTGACAAAACAGGAATGATTTCGTTTATCAACAGTACTTTGGGGACAACAGATAAATTGACATGTGTGAGCAGACCGCGCCGTTTTGGCAAATCATTTGCTGCAAAGATGTTATGTGCTTATTATGATAAAAGCTGCGATTCAAGAGCCCTTTTTGAAGGATTGGAGATAACGGGAGATCCGTCTTTTTTGAAATATCTGAATCAATATGATGTGATATTTCTGGATATTACTGAATTTACTTCCGATGCATTTATTAAGGGCGAGATGCAGAATGTGGTGATCAATCTGGAAAATAAAGTGATTGATGAACTGGCTGCCGCCTATCCGGATGTGGACAGAGAAGATGATCTTCCCAATATGCTTTACAGCATAGCGGATAAAACCGGGAATAAATTTATTTTTATAATAGATGAATGGGATGCTTTGTTTCGGGAGAAGAAGGATGATACTGTACAGCAGGAAGCATATATCCGGCTGCTTCGGGGATTATTTAAAAACAGCGGGAAAACTGATAAGATGATCGAGGCAGCATATATGACCGGGATTCTGCCTATCAAAAAGTACGGTACACAGTCTGCAATGACAGATTTTAAAGAATATACCATGCTGGCACCGAAAAAACTTACAGAATATGTTGGTTTCACGGAAGAGGAAGTAAGAAATCTGTGTGATCAGTCCGGTATGGATTTTGAGAAAATGAGAAAATGGTATGATGGATATTCATTTAATCGTATAAAATCCGTGTACAGTCCGAATTCTGTCATGGAGGCAATCAAAAACGAGGAATTCGGAAGTTACTGGACGCAAACAGAAACTTATGCAACGCTGCAGTTTTATATTGATATGGATGAAGATGGATTAAAGCAGGCAATTACCCAGATGCTGGGCGGAGCAGCCATTAAGATCGACCCCGGGGTTTTTCAGAATGATATGACGACCATAAAAAGTAAAGATGATGTTCTTACTTTACTGGTTCATCTGGGATATCTTGCATATGATGCCGATACAAAATCTGTCCGTATACCGAATGAAGAAGTGCGTGAAGAATTTATCCGTGCAGTAACTGTCGGGAAACACACTGAAATTGCCGGATTGATTCATAATTCGGAACATCTTCTGGAAGCAACATTAAATATGGATGAGGATGCAGTTGCGGCTGCGATTGAAGAAGCACATAAGGCCGGTACTGCGCCTACTTTCTATAATAATGAACAGGCGCTGCGCAGTGTCATCCGGTTTGCTTATATCAGCTGTGTAGATGAATTTCTCAGAATAGAGGAACTTCCATCCGGACATGGATATGCTGATGTGGTATTTTTTCCGAAGAAAACATCAGCAATGCCTTTGATTTTGATCGAATTGAAGTGGAACAGGACAGAGGAAGGTGCCATCGCTCAGATAAAAAGCAGAGATTATCCGCAGGTACTGAAAGATTACGGAGGAAATTTACTTCTGGTTGGGATTAATTATGATCCGAAGAGTAAGAAGCATACCTGTTCGATTGAAGCGTATAAAAAACAGGGAAAAAAACTGTTGTAGAAATATAAAATCCTTCGACTGACACTATAATAAGGAGCTTTAATTTTGTCACTTTTACCGGGCGACAAAGTTAAAGCTCTTTTTGTTGAAAGTGACAGACCTGAAAATTATAATAATATCAGAAAGAAACAATATATAACAGCTGAAGGAATTATTCCGGAGAACGATTTGTTATAAATGAAATTCAGGGAGGTACAATATGTTAGCAGAAGCTTTAAAAAATCGGATTCAGATAGCGGATCTGGCACAGGACTGGAAAAAGGCGATTGAAATAGTGATCAGACCTTTACAGGAGGATGGATGTGTGGAAGCACGTTATCTTGATGCCATCTATGACAATGTATCGGTAAATGGAGATTATTTTATCATTATGCCGGGATTTGCCATGCCGCATACAAGATCGGAAAATGGTGTTTTAAAAAACGGATTATCTTTTTTGAAGCTGAGAACACCGGTTGTTTTTTCCAGTGGTCAGGAAGTGTCATATCTGATGGGCGTTGCGGCAGCCAATGCGGATGATCATATTGATCTGCTTGCGGAGCTGGCGGATATATTGATGGATGATAAGGCGATGGAGCAGCTGGAACAGGCGGATAGTGCAGAACAGATACTGGAGATTTTCAGATGAAAAGAGAATATACATACGATGTGAATGGATTTCAGACGACGGTGTTTTATGAAGATGAAACGGTAGAACAGATCTTTCTTCCCCTTTTGAGAAAATGGGATCATATACAGAAAAAACTGCAGAGGAGGGTAATTATTTTTCTGTCCGCTCCTCCGGGGACAGGAAAAACGACTGCTGCACAGTTTCTTGAATACCTGTCAAAGAGGGAGAAAGATATACAGGAGATACAGGCAATCGGTCTTGACGGCTTTCATTATCATCAGGATTATATCCTGACGCATGAAGTGTACAGGGATGGAAAAGCGGTGCCGATGAAGGATGTTAAAGGTTGTCCGGAAACCTTTGATATAGAAAAACTGAAAGCAAAAATTTCCGAACTGAAGGAAGGCGATGTAAAATGGCCAATTTACGATCGAAACATTCACGATGTGGTGGAAGATGCGGCAACAGTGACAAAACAGATCATTCTGCTTGAAGGAAACTGGTTATTAAGCAGTGAAAAACCGTGGAACCAGCTGATTCAGTGCTGTGACGACAGTATTTTTATCAGTGCGGATGAAACACTGCTGAAAGACAGGCTTATACAGAGAAAGATCAAAGGCGGTCTTGCTCCGTCAGCTGCAGAAAATTTCTATGAGCAGAGTGACAGCAGAAATGTCAGACGTCTGCTGGAAAATCATCATAAAGCAAATATCAATCTGGTGATGCTGCATGATGGGAACTATGAATGGGTGAAAAAGGAGAACAATAATGAATAAGGGAAGAGCAAAACTTCAGGCTTTCGGCGGCTTTTTAACAGCCATGGTTATCCCGAATATGGGTGCATTTATTACATGGGGATTTATTACGGCATTATTTATATCAACAGGATGGATCCCCAATGAACATTTCAACCAGCTGGTATCACCAATGTTGAATTACCTGCTTCCTCTTCTGCTTGCATATACCGGAGGTACTCTTGTGTATGGCCAGAGAGGTGGTGTTGCGGGAGCAATCGGTACCATCGGGCTGATTGTAGGTTCCGATATTGCCATGTTCCTGGGCGCTATGATCATGGGTCCGCTCAGTGCATGGATCATGAAAAAATTTGATAAACTGATCGATGGGAAAATTCCCACTGGTTTTGAAATGATCGTCAATAATTTTTCACTGGGAATCATCTGTTTTGGTATCTGCCTCTGTTCATTTTCTTTCATAGGACCGCTGATCGTACAGGCAAACGGTCTGGTATCCTATCTGATCCAGCAGCTGGTGAAAACAGGATTTCTGCCGATTCTTTCCCTGATCAACGAACCGGCCAAGGTTCTGTTCCTGAATAATGTAATCGATCAGGGCATTTATTATCCGCTGGGTATGCAGCAGGCAATGGAAACAGGCAAATCCATTTACTTTATGGTAGCATCCAATCCCGGTGCAGGTCTTGGCCTTCTGCTGGCATACTGTGTATTTGGAAAAGGGGAGGCAAAAAGAACGGCCCCCGGTGCGATCATTATTCATTTCCTCGGCGGAATCCATGAGATGTATTTTCCCTATGTGCTGATGAATCCGCTGCTGATCGTTGCCATGATCCTTGGCAACGGTGCAGGTACATTTATTTTCAGTCTAATGGATGTGGGTCTGGCGGCAGGCCCCAGCCCGGGATCTGTTTTTGCTTATCTGATGCTGACACCAAAGGGCAATTTTGCAGGTGTTCTTCTTGGAGTTGCTGTGGCAGCGGCAGTAAGTTTTCTGATCGCATCCTTTATCCTGAAAGCTTCAAAGAGTACAGGCGATGAAGAGCTGGAAGCATCAAAAGAACGATCCAGAGCCATGAAGCAGGAAGGCAAGGATATTCTGAACAGAGAACTTGCAGCAACTGAAAAGGTGCAGGAGAAAAAGGCTGTACAGGATGCAGGAGCGGAGAAAGCAGAGGCCGGAAAGGCAGAAGCAGAACAGGCAGCAGTACAGAATGCAGTATCAGAAAAAATCACAAATGTGGCATTTGCATGTGACGCCGGTCTTGGAAGCAGCGCTATGGGTGCAAGTGCATTTAAAAAGAAACTGAAGACGGCAGGGATCGATATTACAGTGAAGCATTATGCAATCGAACGTGTACCTGAAGAGGCACAGGTGGTTGTAACGCATGAAAATCTTCTCGACAGAGCAAAAATGTCCATGCCTGGAAAACGGATCATTACCATTAAAAATTTCCTGGGAGATCCGAATATCGACTTGCTGGTACAGGAAATTATGGATCAGTATAAATAAAAATAAGCGAAAGCAGAACAGGTTCAAATAAAGTGCAGATAAGGGGCGAATCGTATGAAAACAACAGCAGCCGTACTGGGCGGTAAAAACAACATATATATCAGAGAGTTTGAATTACCGGAAATCGGAGAAGAGGAGCTTCTGGTAAAAGTCATATCCAACAGCATCTGTCTTTCTACTTATAAGGCGGCCATCCGCGGGGAAGAACATAAGCGGGTGCCGGAAAATATTTCAGAACATCCGGTTATTACCGGGCATGAATTCTGCGGTATGATCGTACAGGTAGGAGAAAAACTGAAAGGCAGATTCCACGAGGGTGAAAAGTTTGTACTTCAGCCGGCCATGGGACTGGAATCCGGCTATTCTGCAGGATACAGTTATGAATATTTCGGTGGAAATGCGACTTACTGCATCATTCCGAAGGTGGCGATCGATCTTGGATGTGTACTCCCGTATGAGGGGGATTATTTTGCCAACGCTTCTCTGGCAGAACCGATGTCCTGCATTATTGGAGCATTCCACGCAACGTACCATACAACACAGTACGTATATGAACATCGTATGGGAATTAAAGAAGGCGGAAACATGGCACTTCTTGGATGCGCAGGACCTATGGGAATGGGAGCCATCGACTATGCTGTCAACGGTCCCAGACGTCCGGAGCTGGTAGTGGTAGTGGATATTGATGAGGAAAGGCTCAGACGGGCAGAAGAACTGATTACAACAGAGCATGCAGAAAAACAGGGAGTAAAGCTTGTTTATGTAAATACCAGAGATAAGGATGCGGTTTCCTGTCTGCGTGCATTTACAGATGGGAAAGGTTATGATGATGTATTTGTTTTTGCACCGTCGGCAGTTCTTGTAGAACAGGCAGACGATATCCTTGCCAATGACGGATGCCTGAATTTCTTTTCGGGGCCTACCGATCCGGCTTTTAAAGTTCCTTTCAATTTTTATAATGTACATTATGAAAGCACGCATATCGTGGGAACTTCCGGCGGTTCTGCAGGTGATATGATGGAAAGTCTGGAATTATCCTCAAAGGGACAGATCAATCCGTCTTTTATGGTAACGCATATCGGAGGAATCGATGCGGTACCGGATACCATTTTGAATCTTCCGCATATTCCGGGCGGTAAAAAGATGATTTATCCCCACATCAGAATGGAACTGACTGCCATTGCCGATTTTGAGAAACTGGGGCAGGAGAATGAACTGTTTGCGGAACTTGCCCGGATCTGCAGTGCAGAAGGTGGAATCTGGTGCGAGGAGGCAGAAAAATATTTGCTGAATTATTACCATGTGTTATAATTTTTAACAGGAGATTTAAGAAACAGGCATGTATCTGGAAGGCAGAGGTGGAACAATGGAACTGACTCCAAGAGTGAAACAGATATTACAGATTATGCTGCAGGATGATCAGAAAATGACTGTACAGACTCTTGCTGACCGTGTAGGGGTCAGCAGGAGGACTGTGCAGAGAGAAATGGAGTATGTGGAGCGCTCTTTAAAGGGAACTGGAGTTCATCTGGTGACGAAGATGGGAAGCGGAGTATGGCTGGAAGGTAGTGCTGAAAATAAAAAAAATCTGCTGTTCAAAATTACCGATGATATGGATTATGATGCAGGAAACCGTGAGGAACGCAGAAAACGTCTCATATTGGAAATCCTGCGGGATAAGGAACTGAAAAAACTGTACTATTACAGCAGTATTTTCAAAGTCAGTGAAGCGACTATCAGCGGCGATCTGGAAGCCGTTGGAGCATGGCTTTCGGAATATGGGATTCAGATTGTACGCCGTCCGGGCAATGGGATCGGCATTCAGGGAAGCGAATCGGATTATCGGAGAGCGATCAGCGCTTTTATTGAAGAAAATATTGATGCGAAAGTTCTGATGGATTCTTACGAAAAGGATGCACTTTCCGACTATCAGGAACAGCTGCAGCGAAAAAAACTGAATCACATTATCGATGATGAAATTCTGGAACAGGTCGCAGAGTGCATTATGGGGGTTGAAGGAAATCTGGCAATGCGGCTGACGGAAAACTCGCTGACAGGTCTGATCATTCATATTACGATCGCATTAAAACGAATCCTGAAAGGTGAAATTATTGAGGAAAAATCAGGCTGGGAAAATGAGTTTTTAAAGGATGAGGATTATTTTCTGGCAAAACATCTGATGGAATCTTTAAAAGAAAAATTCAGTGTGGAGATTCCGGAGATTGAAATTTTCTATATCTATCTTCATCTGAAAGGCGCCAAACATGAAAAAGTCCAGTCGGATGAGCGGGGGTTCTGCGAAGAAGATAAACTGCTGCATATAGTGAGAGATATGATCGATGTGTTTGATCCGGAGGATGCATGGATCTACAGACAGGACGATGAGCTGATACAGGGGCTTCTTGCGCATCTGAGACCGGTGGTGGTCCGCATCATGCATCAGATGAAGATCAGCAACCCCATACTGGATTCTGTAAAAGCGGAATATCCGGAAGTGTTTGAACGATGCATTTCGGCAGCAGCAGTTCTGGAAAAATATCTTGGAAAGTCTGTACCGGAAGAGGAAATCGGATTTCTGGCCGTACATTTTGGTGCAGCGCAGGTACGTCTGGAAAGCAGGAGAGAAAAACTTCGTCAGGTTAACATGGGAGTGGTTTGTGCAAGTGGAATTGGTGTATCCAGATTAATGACCAGTAAACTGCGGAAAACTTTTCATGACAGAGTGAAAATTATCGTTTACGGAAAAAGGGATATCAATCCTTATATCATGGCCAGAACAGATTTCTTTGTGTCCAGTATTCCATTGGAAACCGTGGAAATTCCTGTTGTTTTTGTAAACCCTCTGCTGAATGAAGAAGATATGGAGAAAATTCATAAGCTTGTACATAAATATGAACGCATGCCGGAAAAATATCAGGAAAAAGACAATTTTTCAAAACAGCTGGAGAAAATTAATCTGATTACATCACAGATCAATGCGGTGATCAAATATATGGATTTCTTTCGGGCGGATGAGAATATCTCCTTTGAAGAACTGCTTTTGATAACGGGAGAAAGATTTTCACCTTATCACGACAGGGAAGAAATGATAAGAAGTGATCTTCGGAAAAGAGAGCGGATCACTTCTCAGGTTCTGGCGGAGTTCGGATTCGCACTTCTTCATGCGAGAACCAGAGGAGTGGTACGCCCCGGTCTGGCAATCTGCCTTCCGAAAGACGGAGAGTGCTTCCGAAATCCATATTTCAAAAAAATCAGGGTTATATTTATTATGTTGATCCCTGATGATGAAAATGTGGATATCAATGGGGAGATACTTGGCTATCTCAGCAGCATTCTGCTGGATGATAATGACTTTATGAAGACGGTACTGGAAGGCAATGAAGCGAAAATCAGGAATGCAGTATCTGTTCAGCTGAGAGAATTTTTCCAGAAATATCTGGCGGAAATGGGATAAGGCAGAAAATGCTCCCGCACCGGTACTGAAAGTATGAATATATTTCCCTTAATAATCGCATAAAATCCCTCCATTTACAGATACTATGGAAAGAAACGGAAAGTAAAGACAGGTCAGGCAGCCTGGCACTTAAAAACCCCGGAGTGATTGCTCCGGGGTTTTAACTTGCGTATAATCAAAAATATTTGAAAAATAAACTTGCGTATAATCAATAAAAGAGTAAAATAGTGCGTATAATCAAAATATATATGGATACTGTATATGCGTATTATTGGAGGGTGTTATGGTATTAAAACGAAAAATATATTCTAAACTTCTTAAATGGAAAAAAGAAGCAAAAGGAAGTAAGGCAATCTTGATCGAAGGAGCAAGGCGGATCGGAAAATCAACAATTTGTGAAGAATTCGCAAAAAATGAGTATGATAATTACATTTTGATCGACTTTGCGAAAAAGGATAAGGAGGTTGAACAGTATTTTGAGAGCTATTTAAATGATCTTGATACTCTTTTTATGATGCTGCAGGCTCATTTTGGCAGGAAACTGAAAAAAAGAGATGCGGTCATTATTTTTGACGAAGTGCAGATGTTTCCACAGGCAAGAGCTGCCATTAAATATTTAGTGGCGGATGGAAGATATGATTACATTGAAACAGGTTCCCTGATATCGATTAAAGAAAATGTAAAAGATATTGTAATCCCGTCAGAAGAACGCCATCTTAATATGTATCCATTGGATTTTGAAGAGTTTGCGTGGGCATTGGGAGAAGAGCTGCTTTTAGATTGCATTAAGAATTGTTTTAACAGGAAAATTCCTATGGATCGAGGTCTGCATAACAAGGCAATGCTTCTATTTAAGCAGTATATGTTGGTAGGAGGAATGCCTAAGCCGGTTATTCTTTTTACAGAGAATCAGAAGGATTTTTCATTGGCGGATAAAGAGAAAAGAGATATTCTGAAATTGTACAGAGAGGATATTATGAAAATAAACTCCCAATACAGAAGTAAAGTGTTGGCTATATTTGATCAGATACCGGGATTGCTTTCACAGCATGAAAAGAGAGTTGTTTTTAAGAAAATTCAAGAAGGCTCCTATGCGGAACAGTATGAAGAAACATTCTTTTGGCTGGCAGATTCTATGATATCCAATGAATGTTTTATGTGTAATGATCCGAATGTCGGTTTATCTATAAATGAAGTAAGAACATATGTAAAATGTTATATGGGAGATACCGGATTGTTGGTGAGCCATGCATTTGATGAGAATGAATTGCTGGAGGATGAGGTATATAAACAGATATTGTCAGGAAAGCTTTCGATGAACGAGGGAATGCTGTATGAAAACGTTATTGCCCAGATGCTGACTGCAAATGGACATAAGCTGTATTTCTATACACACTACAATGATGAGAAACACAGAAATGATATAGAAATAGATTTTGTTCTTTCAAATAACAGTAAATTGAAATATAAGATATATCCAATCGAAGTAAAGTCCGGAGCAAAATATACAACAATATCTCTGGTAAGATTTAAAGAAAAATTTAAGAACAGGATTGGCGAAAGCTATATTATTCATCCGAGAAATCTGATCATAAAGGATGATATTGTGTGTATACCGCCATATATGGCAATGATGCTTTAGTGACTGCCTGGCTTTGAACAGTTACTCCCAATTAAATATATATGCCTGATATTACAAATTGCATAAAATCCCTCCATTTACAGATACTATGGAAAGAAACGGAAAGTAAAGAAAAGGTACTGTAGATGGAGGATTTTTATTATGAAAGCTACGGGAATTGTACGAAGAATCGATGATTTGGGAAGAATTGTGATTCCGAAGGAAATCCGCAGGACTCTGCGGCTGCGCGAGGGGACGCCGCTGGAGATTTATACGGATGCGGAGGGCGGTATCGTGCTGAAAAAATATTCCCCCATGGAAGATATGAGTGCTTTTGCCGGAAAGTATGCGGATGCTCTTGCGCAGACTACCGG
>JAQYDI010000149.1 GCA_028724245.1 Lachnospiraceae bacterium | reverse complement strand
TATGATTGTTCTCCAGCAGATCTTCTTTCAGCTGATACAGCTTTACAGACAGATCGGTATAGTGGATATGCGGATTCTGCAGACGCTGTTCCTCGATCCAGACCGTATCACGAAGCTGTTTCTGAACGTATTCGCGGATTTGCTGAAGGGAAGGTTTTTCATAAACCAGTTTTCCGTCCTCGAAAATGGTTACCTGCAGTTTTTCTGCATGAAAATTGGTCAGGGTAATATCCTTCCAGGGTTTGGTAGGATACTTCACGTCAAAAGGAACACCGTCCTTGATCTCTTCATCATCCAGTGTCAGAACATCGCAGATGCCGTGGCGGGTTTCATTGTCATAAATACGCCACAGAATCTTTTTGCCGGGGTTGGTGATCTTTTCCGGATTTTCGGAAATTTTGATGCGGGGGATATAGCTTCCATCATCCTGACGGACTGCCGCCAGCTTGTACACACCGCCGAATACGGGATCGGATTTGGCGGTGATCATGCGCTCACCCACACCGTAGGAATTGATCTTTGCCCCCTGCTGGTTCAGGGAGGAGATCAGCCATTCATCGATACTGTTGGAAACTACGATATTGCAGTCTTCACAGCCGTGTTCATCCAGATATACACGCAGCTTTTTGGAAAAATACGCCAGATCTCCGCTGTCGATGCGGACTCCTTTCAGACGGTGGCCGGCAGGCTCCAGAACTTCTTTGGCAACGCGGACCGCATTGACAACACCGCTGTCCATAATATCATAAGTATCGATCAGCAGTGTGCAGTCGGTGGGATAGATTTCCGCATATGCTCTAAATGCTTCATATTCGGAATCAAAAAACTGTACCCAGGAATGGGCCATGGTTCCCACAGCTTTCACACCGTACAGCTGATCGGCAGCAACGGTAGCCGTAGCCCCTGCTCCGCCGATATAGCAGGCTCTTGCACCGAGAATGGCTGCATCAGGCCCCTGAGCGCGTCGTGCGCCGAATTCCATCACCACGCTGCTTCCGGCCTGTCTGCAGATACGGTTGGCTTTGGTGGCAATCAGAGACTGATGGTTCAGCGTCAGCAGCAGCATGGTTTCAATCAGCTGCGCATCGATCACAGGCGCCGTTACGGTCACGATGGGCATGTAGGGATATACGATGGTTCCTTCCGGAACGGCTTCGATGGTTCCGCGGAAGTGGAAATTCCGCAGATAATCCAGAAAACCTTCATCAAACATATCTCTGGAACGGAGATAATCAATATCCTCGTCGGTGAATTTCAGATTTTCAATGTAATCAATGAACTGCTCCAGTCCGGCACTGATTACGAAACCGCCGTTATCGGGGTTGCTCCGGTAAAACATATCGAAAACCGCCCATTTATCTTTAAAGCCTTTAACATAATAGCCATTGGCCATGGTAAGTTCAT
This sequence comes from Lachnospiraceae bacterium, assembly GCA_028724245.1. Taxonomy (GTDB): domain Bacteria; phylum Bacillota; class Clostridia; order Lachnospirales; family Lachnospiraceae; genus TWA4. The sequence continues at coordinate 34,018 of JAQYDI010000149.1, read as the reverse complement.
AGAAATCCATCAGCATGGTCAGATTTCTTTTATTGCCTTCAGTATTCATAAAAATTCCTCTCTTTTCTGCATCGCTTTTGTGTTAATGCACAAATTGCCATTAATTACGCTAATATTATCACCATTTCATAGAAAAATCAACTTGTCATGTCACTTTATCTTTTACGTGACCGGAAAGGCGTTTCCGGTTGACTTTTTGTGTATGAAAAGATATAGTTAAAGAAGTTTCGATAAAGGAGTCAGGACTCAAATGATTAGTTTTATGAATGATTACAGCGAATGTGCGCATCCGCTGATTTTAAAAAATCTGGCAGAACACTGCTATGAGCAGAATGAAGGATACGGGCTGGACAGACACTGCAAGGCGGCTTCTGATCTGATCCGTTCCTATATCGGCAATGTGGAGGTGGATATCCATTTCCTGAACGGGGGAACGCAGACCAATCTGACAGTTCTGTCTGCTATGCTGCGTCCTTTTGAGGCAGTGATTGCCACGGAGCGATCTCATATCAATACCCATGAAACGGGTGCAATTGAGGGCTGCGGACATAAAGTTCTGGAGATGCCCGGCGAGGACGGGAAACTGACGCCGGATGATATCCGTGAGGCTGTACAGTTCCATACGACAGAACACATGGTTCGTCCTGCTGCGGTCTATATTTCCGATACGACAGAGATTGGTTCTGTTTATACAAAGCAGGAACTGACGGCAATCCGTGAGGTATGCAACGAATACGGCCTGCTTCTGTTTCTGGACGGAGCAAGACTGGGCTCGGCACTGACCAGTTCAGCGAATGATCTGACGCTGCGTGATCTGGCATGGCTGACGGATGTATTTACCATCGGCGGAACGAAAAACGGAGCGCTGGCAGGAGAAGCGGTTGTCATATCCAACAGCCTGATCCAGAAGGACTTCCGGTTTTATATGAAGCACCATGGCGCAATGAATGCTAAAGGTTTTGTACTGGGCATGCAGTTTGAAACGCTTTTCCGTGACCGTCTGTATTTTCAGCTGGCAGAGCACGCCAATGAGATGGCAGAGCAGATTAAGGACGCCTGTGTAGCAGCCGGTTTTCCTTTCCTGACAAGACCGGTTTCCAATCAGATTTTCCCGGTAGTTGACAATGAGACGGTCAGACGGCTGCAGAAGGATTTTTCGTTTGAAATCTGGGAACCTGCCGATGACAGTAATCAGATCATCCGGTTTGTAACTTCATGGGCAACGAGAGAAGAACAGGTTCAGAAACTGACGGATGCGATCCGCAGAAAAAACTGACAGAAATTGATTGAAAAACCGACGGGGAGGAAAAACAGATGAAAATTATGTTTGCATCGGATATCCATGGTTCTGCGTATTACTGCAGGAAGCTTCTGGAACGATATGAGGCGGAGAAGCCGGAGAAGATGATTCTGCTGGGGGATCTGCTGTATCACGGACCGCGTAATGATCTTCCGGAGGAATATGCGCCGAAACAGGTCATTGCCATGCTGAACGGAATCAAGGAGGAACTGCTGTGTGTCCGCGGAAACTGTGAAGCGGAAGTGGACCAGATGGTTCTTGAATTTCCGGTACTGGCCGATTATATGGTCATGTTTGAAGCAGGCCGTATGTTTTTTATCACACACGGACATGTTTACAACAAAGAGCATCTTCCCATGCTGAAAAAGGGAGATCTGCTGATTCACGGACATACACATGTACAGGCCATGGAGGACTGCGGGGATTTCATGTATATCAATCCCGGCTCCGTATCCATACCGAAAAACGGCAATCAGCACAGCTATATGGTGTATGAAGACGGCCGGTTTTCCATCCGCAATCTGAACGGGGAGGAAATTATGGCCTGTAAACTTTAAACAGTTATGAAACATAAAAAAACCTGTCAATCATAGACAGGTTTTTTTATGTTTAACATCTGATGATGTTACGCATTCGCTGTAAAATTAAGCGATACCGTTAACGGCTTTAGCAAGTCTGGATACCTTTCTGGATGCATTGTTCTTGTGGTATACACCCTTGGTGCAGGCTTTGTCGATTACGGAAGTAGCATTGATTAATGCAGCCTGTGCAGCTTCCTTGTTGCCTGCAGCAACAGCAGCATCTACTTTTTTGATAGCAGTCTTAACACCTGTACGGATTGCTTTGTTTCTTTCAGCGTTTCTTCTGCTAACTAAAACTCTCTTCTTTGCGGATTTGATATTAGCCAATCTGGACACCTCCTATCATGAGAAAATAAATATATCAATCAGAAAATTACCGGATAGGGGAAATCTCCTTATTAACATACCTATGTAGTTTATCGGATTCTTAATCTTTTGTCAATACATATTTTAAGAAAAAGAGCAGAAAATATTACAGTTCGGTCTTCGGCGGATATTTGGGGGTGGTGAGGCATCACAGGATGTATCCCTCATGATGCCGCGCAGGTTCTCTCCATATCCGCGGATGAAGGGCGAACTGTATATGTGAGGAGGTGCTTATATGATGAGTGGTGAAGAGCCTGGTTATGGGATGCGTGAGGTATTCGGTCATGGGATGGGTGATGCTGCCGGTGCTGTTTCCGGTGTTGATGATTTTGGTGGCGGTTCTGGTGCTGCAGATGATCTTGCAGGGGATGCTGTTCTGCGGGAGCTGTGGGCGGGTCTGCGCAGTGATCTGCTGCTGGAAGCGGCAGTGCTTCCGGGTGAGGGGCCTGACGGGGGCGGGCGGGGTGCCGGCGGAAATGGTTTGGGCGGGGATGATCTGTTTGTGCGGGAGTCTGAGAGGAACGGGCTGGAGATTACGGAGATCCGGGTGGAGACAGAGGCGCAGGAAAGACGGCTTGGACGGAAACGGGGGCGGTATGTGACGATTTATTCGGAAGGACTGAAGGCGGATGACGGCGGGATTCATCGGGAAGCGGTGGATGAAGTGGCCGGCTGGCTCAGGAAGCTTCTGCCGGATGGGGTAAAGACTGTTTTTGTGGCGGGACTTGGCAATCCGGAGGCTTCGCCTGATGCGCTGGGGCCGGATACGGTCAGTCATGTGGCTGTGAACCGCCATCTTCAGGGGCATCAGGGGGAAGAGGAAGATACTTCCGGGATTCAAATCTGCGCCATGTCCCCCGGAGTGATGGCGCAGACCGGTCTGGAAACGGCCGGGATTCTGGCGGGAGTAACGGGAGAATTCAAACCGGATGCGCTGGTAGTGGTGGATGCGCTGGCAGCAAGGAGCGTGACCCGTCTGGGAACGACGATTCAGCTGACAGATACCGGAATCTCACCGGGATCCGGCATTGGTAATTACCGGCAGGAGATCAGCCGGGAGGTGATTGGCATACCGGTTGTTGCGGTAGGCATTCCCATGGTTGTGGAAGCAGCAGCCATAGTATATGAAACAGTGGAGGCTGTACGCAGTGCACTCCGGCAGGAGCATATGGATGGCGAAGCCGGATTCTTAAAGCAGTTAAGCAGCAGGGAACAGCATGAACTGTTTCGGGAACTTCTGGAAAAAAAGGCACGTCCGCTGTATGTGACGGTGAAGGATGTGGATGAATTGGAAAAAAGACTGTCATTTACTTTATCGGAAGCAATCAATCAGGCTTTTTCGGGTATGAATTCCTCCCCACAGGCATAAAGTAATATGAAAGGGTGGGCGATGTGAGGAATGAGGAAAAGTACACTCTGGATGGCAGTGTTATTTCTTATGTGTATAATGACAGTGGGCTGGAAATATACTCCAGTCCGGGTACATATAAAAACTTCCGTATCGGAATGGGCGGCCGGTTTCAGTCTGCAGAGCCTGAAAAATTTTCTGACATGGCGTTCTCCGGGGATTGCTCTGCGGGAAAATGCGGCTGCAGAAGAGCAGCTGCTGGAGGCGGAGCAGCAGGCTTATGCGCTCCGGTTGGAAAATGATACATGGAAGGAAGCGGCGAACGGGAATGCGGTACGGGAGACAGCAGACGGTTCCGAAAATCAGGAAGAAAACAGAACTGCAGAGACGAGTGAGAACGCAGCAGAAACGGATGAAACAGTAAAAAATGAACCGGATACAGAAACCGGAGAAGATGCTGCAGAGGCAGAAAAAAACGGTGAGGAAAGCAACGGTGAAAAGAAAGAAGGGGAAGAGGATGATGAGAATCAGACGCTGCAGGCATCTGCGGGAGGTATGTCATTTTCGGAATATATACAGGCTGCAAGAGAAGGTAATCAGCTGCTGTACAGCTGGGGGCAGCTGACAGACTTTGATTTTGTAACGGAACATTTTTACCAGATTCACGGAAATACCACCATTTATCCTTCTCAGCTGAAACTGGAGGAATTTCTGAAAAAGGATCTGTCCATAGACAGGGATACGGAGGGACCCCAGATTCTGATCTATCATACCCATGGCAGCGAGTATTTTAAAGATTCGGACAAGGATGATCCGGACACTCTGATTACAGGTGTGGGAAATGTTCTGGAGGAGATTCTGGAAGAAAAATACGGTTATAATGTGTACCATGATACAACAGTATTTCCCTACAGCTCTTCCTATTCCAGAGGAAGGGAAAAAGTGCAGCAGCTTCTGGAAAAATATCCGGGAATTCAGGTTGTGATAGACATGCACCGGGATTCGGCACCCGGTACGCATCTGGTCACTGAAATTGACGGAAAACAAACGGCTCAGATCATGTTTTTTAATGGAATGAGTCAGACCACCGACGGGCCGCTGACTTCGAGAAAAAATGATAATCTGTCGGACAATCTGGCATTTTCCCTGCAGATGAAACTGGCAGCCGAACAGATGTATCCCGGTTTTACCAGAAAAAACTATCTCAAAGCCTACCGGTACAACATGGACCTGGTGGGTCGGTACACACTGATCGAAGTGGGTGCGGAAACCAACACTCTGCAGGAGGAAATCAATGCCATGGAACCACTTGCTGAAATCCTGCACTGCATCCTGCAGTAAAACAGATGAATCTGCACTTGAGAACAAGGCGTCGGCCTCTCAAATACTGCTTGCGGTGCCCTGCTTTTCTATGATATACTTGTTGGCGACTGAATCAGGAGGTACAAAAATGGCTGTTGATCAGAGTAAAATACGTAATTTCAGCATTATAGCTCATATCGACCATGGCAAGTCCACTCTGGCAGACCGGATTATTGAGAAGACCGGCCTGTTAACCAGCAGAGAGATGCAGAATCAGGTGCTGGACAACATGGATCTGGAGAGGGAACGTGGTATTACCATTAAATCCCAGGCTGTCCGTACCATTTACAAGGCAAAGGACGGGGAAGAATATATTTTCAATTTGATTGATACACCCGGACATGTGGATTTCAATTATGAGGTTTCCAGAAGTCTGGCGGCTTGTGACGGAGCAATCCTCGTGGTGGATGCCGCGCAGGGAATCGAGGCACAGACGTTAGCCAATGTGTATCTGGCGCTTGATCATGATCTGGAGGTTTTTCCGGTTATCAATAAGATCGATCTTCCCAGCGCCGATCCTCAGCGTGTGGCAGATGAGATCGAAGATGTGATCGGAATCGAGGCACAGGATGCCCCCCGGATTTCCGCCAAGGTGGGCCTTAATATCGAGGATGTACTGGAAGCAATCGTTCATAACATTCCGGCCCCTCAGGGAGATCCCGAAGCACCTCTTCAGGCGCTGATCTTTGATTCCCTTTATGATCCCTATAAGGGTGTGATCGTTTTCTGCCGGATCAAGGAAGGAACCGTGAAGAAGGGCACGCCGATCCGCATGATGGCAACCGGAGCAGAGTTTGAAACCGTGGAAGTCGGCTGGTTCGGAGCCGGTCAGTTTATCCCCTGTGATGAACTCAGTGCCGGTATGGTAGGCTATATTACAGCAAGTATCAAGAATGTGAAGGACACCCGCGTGGGCGATACCGTTACCAACAGTGAACACCCCTGTGCGGAGCCGCTGCCGGGCTATAAAAAGGTTACATCCATGGTATACTGCGGTATTTATCCTGCGGATGGAGCTCGCTACAATGACCTGCGGGATGCGCTGGAGAAACTTCAGCTCAATGACGCCTCTCTGTTTTTCGAGCCGGAGACATCGATTGCTCTGGGATTTGGATTCCGATGCGGTTTTCTGGGACTTCTGCATCTGGAGATCATTCAGGAGCGTCTGGAGCGGGAATACAATCTGGATCTGGTTACTACGGCACCCGGTGTTGTTTACCATATCCACAAGACAGACGGCAGCATGATCGAGCTGACCAATCCGTCTAATATGCCTGATCCTTCGGAGATCGATTATATGGAAGAGCCGGTGGTCAGCGCGGAGATCATGGTAACAACCGAGTACATCGGAGCCATTATGACACTGTGTCAGGAACGGCGGGGCGTTTACATTGATACCCAGTATCTGGAGGATACCCGTGCGGTACTGCATTATGAACTGCCGCTGAATGAGATCATCTATGATTTCTTTGACGCATTGAAATCACGTTCCAGAGGTTATGCTTCTTTTGATTATGAGATCAAGGGATATGAGCAGGCTGATCTGGTTAAACTGGATATTCTCATCAATAAAGAAGAAGTTGACGCACTGTCTTTTATCGTTCATGCTTCTACTGCTTACGAAAGAGGACGCCGCATGTGTGAAAAGCTGAAGGAGGAGATCCCGCGCCATCTGTTTGAAATCCCCATTCAGGCAGCAATCGGTACAAAGATCATTGCCCGTGAAACTGTGAAAGCCATGCGAAAGGATGTGCTTGCCAAATGCTATGGCGGTGATATCAGCCGTAAGCGAAAGCTCCTGGAGAAACAGAAGGAAGGCAAAAAGCGTATGCGTCAGGTAGGCAACGTGGAAATCCCGCAGAAGGCTTTTATGAGCGTACTGAAGCTGGATGAAAACTGATCCCGGATGATGACTGATATGAGAACAAAAAGGTTCCCGGCGCATACGCAATGTGCCGGGATTTATATTCATATTCCTTTCTGCGTCCGCAAATGCGCCTACTGCGATTTTCTGTCAGGGCCTGCGGACCGTACGGTCATGGACGCATATGTGAACCGGCTTGACGGAGAACTGATGCGGACGGCAGAAAGGATGAGGCAGGAAGGAACTGCCGTATCTACTGTATATTTTGGCGGGGGAACGCCTTCCATTCTTCCCGGGCAGCAGATCGTCCGGATGATGGACACGCTGCGCCGCTTCGCAGTCATACTGCCGGATGCCGAAATCACGCTGGAGATGAATCCGGGTACCGTTACTCCTGAAAAAATGGAATGTTACCGGAGGGCGGGGATCAACCGTCTGAGTATCGGCTGCCAGTCCTTTCAGGAAGAGGAACTGAAGCTTCTGGGACGGATCCATACCTGTGAAGACTTTATGAAAACATATGATATGGCGCGTCGGGCAGGGTTTGACAACATCAGTATCGATCTCATGTCCGGCCTTCCGGGACAGACTGCTGAAAGCTGGATGCAATCTCTTGATAAAGCTGTTTCCCTGAAGCCGGAGCATATCTCGGCTTACAGCCTTATTATAGAAGAGGGTACACCCTTTTACGAAAAATATGGAACCGGCTGGTCGGAGAAGAATGAAGAACTGGACCGGCAGATGTATGAGGATACGAAGGTGATTCTGGGACGGGCAGGTTATGACCGGTATGAAATTTCCAATTATGCTCTGCCGGGGTATGAGAGCCGGCATAATTCTTCCTACTGGACCGGAATTCCCTATTATGGCTGCGGTCTGGGGGCTTCTTCACTGGTCAGAAGGCCCGAAGGATGGTACCGTACAATAAATGAAAGCAGCCTGAAGCGGTATCTGGAAGAAGAAACGGCTGTTCTGGAAGAAGAAGAACTGCTGACAGAACAGGATCGTATGGAAGAATTCATGTTTCTTGGCCTGCGGATGACCCGTGGAATCCGTATTTCGGAGTTTGAACACCGTTTTCCGTGCGCTTTTGAAGAGGTGTACGGAGCTGCGGTCCGGGAACTGAAGCGGGATGTTCTGATGGGACAGGAGGGAGACCGGCTTTTTCTGACAGACAGAGGGCTGGATGTCAGTAATTACTGTTTTGAAAAGTTTCTTTTGCCTAAATAGAAATAAAGGAGTGTGCTTATAATGAGAAAATTGCTGCTCATGAAAAACCGGATGCTGCTCCATGACCCGGTTTACCGGCTGTGCCGTCAGGGGAAAATTCTGGTTGAGACAGTTATTTTGTATGTATTATATGCGGGAATTTACCAACTGTACTGCCTCGATACCGATGTGCGGGAAGAAATTTCCGGCTGGCGTCTGGGACGGGTATACGGTCTGAAATGCGGTGCCGACGGCCCGGAGCTGTATTTTATGAAAACGAAAAACGGAATCAGAAGGATTTCTTCCAAAAGCCGCCGCAGGCCGGATGTATGTTTCAGGTTCAAAAGCGTGGATCAGGCATTTCAGGTGGTAACCGGGCAGATCAGTGTGGCGGATGCCTATGCCCGCCATGCATTTGCGCTGGCAGGTGATATCGGACATGCCATGTCCTTTGCCAGAGTGGTGGACCGGACTGAATTATATCTGTTTCCGACGGTCATGACGCGCAGAATCCTGAAAAGGCTGGATAAACGCCAGGTTCCCATGGTGTATGTTTATCTGCGCATTCTGGCGGGGATGTTTACGGGAGCTTACCGGACTGAGCTGTAAAGACCGGAAGCTGAATGACAGATTAATTTTAAATATATAGAAAATTTACATGGAAAGAGTGGATGAATATGTTTCCGGATTTTTACGAATTTCAGCATAATACGAAAATTGTTTCCGGACGGTACAGTCTGGAAAATCTGGCTGCCGAACTCAGACAGCTGGGTGTAAAAAAGCCGCTTCTGCTTTCGGATGAAGGGCTGGTGGCAGCAGGGATTGTCCGTCTGGTGACGGATGCCGTGGAAAACAACGGTATGAAATGGGAGGCAGTCTATACGGATATTCCCCGGGATTCTTCTCTGGATGTGGTGAATAAAATCGCCGCGTTTTATCAGGAGAAGGGATGCGATGCACTGGTGGCTGTGGGAGGCGGCTCCGTTATTGATACGGCAAAAGGGATGAAGATGGTTCTTTCTCTCAATGTGAAGGATATCCGTCAACTGGCAGGTTGTGAATGTATCCGCAGAGGCCGGCGGATTCCATTTGCAGCAATCCCCACCACCTCCGGAACAGGATCGGAATCAACGCTGGTGGCGGTCATCCGCGATGAACTGCGCAGACAGAAGCTGGAGTATATTTCCTATGAACTGCAGCCGGATCTGGCAGTTCTGGATCCGAGAACCACGATTACGCTTCCGCCGCTGATTACGGCGACCACCGGCATGGATGCGCTCTGTCATGCGGTGGAGGCATTTACCTGTATGCAGAAAAATCCGGTCAGCGATGCCTACGCTGCTGCTTCCATGAATCTGATCCGGGAAAATCTGATCAAAGCAGTGAAAAACGGTCAGGATGAAAAAGCCCGGCTTGCCATGGCCAACGCTTCCATGCTGGCGGGAGCCGCATTCTCCAATTCCATGGTGGGACTGGTGCATGCCATCGGCCACGCACTGGGATCTGTATGCATGGTGCCCCACGGACATGCCATGACTATTCTTCTGCCTTATGTCATGATGTATCAGTATCCGAAACTGCATCCCCTGTATGCGGAGATGCTGGTTTATCTGGCCGGCCCGGATGTGTATGCAGCGACTCCCGAGGAAAAACGTGGAAAAGAAGCGATCCGCACAATTATGATCATGAAACGGAAGCTTCATAAGATCTGCTATCTTCCGGAAAAACTGCGGGAAGTCGGCGTTACCCGTGCCGATTTTGAGCAGATCGCGCAGCTGGCTGTGGATGACGGTGCCATGATCGTAAATCCTGCAGCTGCGGATAAACAGGATATTCTGAAGATTCTGGAAAAAGCGTATTAAATATTCGGGGCAGTCCGGGAACTGCCGGATTGCCGCAGTTGAGGTACAGTATATGACGGAAATTGAAAAAATTGTAAAACGCCAGCGAAGATATTTTGCCTCAGGCAAAACAAAAAGCTATGCTTTCCGCATGCATGCGCTGACGGAACTGGAGAACAGCATACGGTTTCATGAAAAGGAACTGAATGAAGCGCTGAAAAAAGATCTGAACAAATCACGGATGGAAAGCTATATGACGGAGACCGGTATGGTGCTCAGTGAGATTTCCTACCTGAAAAAGCATCTGGCCGGCTGGATGCGGGAGAAGCCGGTTCTGACACCGCTTGCGCAGTTTCACGGCCGGAGCTTTGAAGTGAAGGAACCCTATGGCGTGGTGCTGGTGATGGCTCCATGGAATTATCCGTTCATGCTTCTGATGGAACCGCTGGCAGGAGCCATTGCGGCGGGAAACTGTGTGGTAGCCAAACCCTCTGCTTATTCGCCCAATGTTTCCGCAGTCATTGCCATGATCATCCGCGAAGCGCTTCCTGCGGGACTGGTGGAAGTGGTGGAAGGCGGGCGTGCTGAAAATCAGGAACTGCTGGATCAGAAATTTGATTATATTTTCTTTACCGGCGGTGTAAAGGTGGGGCAGCTGGTGCTGGAAAAGGCTTCTGCTCATCTGACTCCCGTAACGCTGGAACTGGGAGGCAAAAGCCCCTGTATTGTGGATCAGACGGCCAATATCCGTCTGGCGGCCAAACGGATCGTCTTCGGCAAATATCTCAATGCCGGGCAGACCTGCGTAGCGCCCGATTATATTCTGGTACAGGAATCTGTAAAGGACGAGCTGGTCAAATATCTGAAATTCTATATTTCGGTTATGCTGGGAGAACGCCCTTTGAAGAATCCCGATTATCCGAAGATCATCAATGAGAAGCATTTTGACCGCCTCATGGGGCTTCTGGAAGGGGAAAAAGCTGCTGTGGGAGGAAAAGGCAGCCGCAGCCAGCTGAAAATCGAACCCACGGTTCTGGTTGATGTGACTGCCGATTCGCCTGTGATGCAGGAGGAGATTTTCGGCCCTGTTCTGCCGGTACTGACCTACCGTTATCTTTCCAACGCGGAAGCATTCATCAATGCGCGCCCCAAACCTCTTGCTCTGTATCTGTTTACAAAGAACAAAAAGACGGAAAAGCGGATTCTGAAAAATGTTTCCTTCGGCGGAGGGTGCATCAACGATACCATCATTCATCTGGCCACCTCCCGCATGGGCTTCGGCGGTGTGGGTGGAAGCGGTATGGGAAGCTACCACGGCAAATACAGCTTTCAGACATTTTCACATACCAAGAGTATCGTGAAAAAATACTGCTGGATGGATCTGCCCATGCGCTACCATCCCTATACGTTCTGGAAAGAACTGCTGGTGCGTATGTTTATGGGATAACTGATTAAAATCATGAGAGGAATGAATATGAAATTACTGATTAAAAACGGACATGTTTTGAATCCGGCTGACGGTTTTGACCGGAAGGCGGACGTTCTGGTGGAAGATGGTCTGGTTAAACAGATTTCAGACAAAGCAATTGACGCAGAGGATGCGCAGGTGATAGATGCGCAGGGGCTGTATGTAATGCCCGGTTTTATTGATCTGCATGTACATCTGCGGGATCCCGGACTGACCTACAAGGAAACGCTGGCTACCGGCAGTATGGCGGCTGCCCGGGGCGGTTTCACCTCCATCTGCCCCATGCCCAATACGAAGCCGGTGACGGATACACCGGAAAAGGTGGCAGAGGTCGTGAAACGCGCTCAGACCGAAGCGGTGGTTCATGTACTGCCCGTTGGCGCGGTGACGCTGGGGATGGAAGGCAAAGAAGTAACGGATGTGGCCGGCATGAAAGCGGCTGGTGCCGTTGCTATCAGTGAGGACGGCAAATCGGTTATGGACAGTGCCATTTACGCAGAAGGAATGAAACGGGCTGCCGAAGCCGGAATTCCCGTATTTGCCCACTGTGAAGATATCCGCCTTGTGCGGGGCGGCGTTATGAATGCCGGGAAAAAGGCGCAGGAGCTGGGTCTGCCCGGAATCACCAATGCGGTGGAGGATATTATCGCTATCCGCGATATTCTGCTGGCGGAAGAAACCGGCGCCAGACTGCATCTGTGCCACTGCTCTACCAAATACAGCGTTCCAATGGTGGAACAGGCCAGAGCAAAAGGCCTGCCTGTCAGTGCCGAGGTCTGCCCTCATCATTTTGCCATGAGTGAGGATGAGATTACAGAAGATCACGGCCGGTTCAAGATGAATCCGCCCCTGCGTACAAAAGAGGATGTACAGGCACTTAAGGACGGCATCAAAGCGGACATTATGACCTGTATTTCCACAGACCACGCGCCTCATTCCGCCGAGGAGAAGAACTGTTCCATGAAAAAGGCGGCTTTCGGCATCGTCGGGCTGGAGACAGCCTTCGGACTTTCCGTTACGGAGCTGGTGGAAGGCGGTTATCTGACCCCCATGGAACTGGCAGCGCACATGTCACTGGAGCCTGCAAAGGTCATCGGAATTCCCAAAGGGGATATTTCCGTGGGCAGATGTGCCGATATTGCCATCGTGGATTTTAAGGAAAAATGGATCGTGGATCCGGAAGAATTTGCTTCCAAAGGCAAAAATACACCGTTTGCCGGCAGAGAACTGACCGGTCGGGTCAAATACACCATCTGTGATGGTAAAGTGGTATTCAAAGATTGAACAGCAACATGATTTGAGGAGGACATGAGTATGTCAACATATAAAGAAACAGCCAGTGTGGTTTCTCAGGAAACACTGGCGGACGGTATCTGCAGCATGTGGATCCGTACTGACCGCATCGCCGGTGAGGCAAAACCCGGCCAGTTTATTTCCGTATACTGTAAGGATGGCTCCCGTATGCTGCCCCGTCCCATCAGTATCTGCGAGATTCAGGAGGACAGACTGCGGATCGTATACCGTATTGCAGGCAAGGGGACCGCAGAATTTGCATCCTACACAGCAGGCATGGATATTGAAATTGCCGGTCCTCTCGGCAACGGCTTTCCGCTGGACAGGGAAGGAACCGCAGTGGTAGTCGGAGGAGGAATCGGCGTTCCGCCCATGCTGGAGCTTTCCAAACAGCTGCCCGGAAAGAAAATTGCAGTCATGGGCTACCGGAACAGCCAGATGTTTTTAAAGAATCAGTTTGAAGCCGCTGCCGATGAAGTTTATATTGCTACGGAAGACGGCAGCTTCGGTACAAAAGGTAATGTTATCGATGCCATGAAAGCAAACGGAATCAAAGCCGATGTGCTGTATGCCTGCGGTCCCATGCCCATGCTGCGCGCACTGAAGGCCTATGCAGAGGAGAACGGCATGGAAGCATGGATTTCTCTGGAAGAGAAGATGGCCTGCGGCATCGGAGCCTGTCTGGCCTGCGTATGCAAATCAAAGGAAAAAGATGCGCATACCAATGTAAACAATAAGCGGATCTGCAAGGAAGGTCCCGTATTCAATGCACAGGAGGTGGAAATCTGATGGCTGCTACATCTGTAAATCTTGCAGGGGTAACTCTGAAAAATCCCGTCATGACCGCTTCCGGTACCTTTGGTTCCGGTGCGGAATTCGCAGAATTCGTTGATCTGAATAAGCTGGGGGCAGTAGTAACCAAGGGCGTTGCCAATGTACCCTGGCCCGGAAACCCCACTCCCCGTATTGCGGAAACTGCCAGCGGCATGATCAATGCCATAGGCCTGCAGAACCCCGGTATTGACCTGTTCTGTGAACGTGATATTCCTTTTCTGAAAAAGTACGATACAAAGATCATTGTCAATGTATGCGGCAGATCCACGGAGGATTATCTGGAAGTGGTGGAACGGCTGGGAGAACAGCCGGTGGATATGTTGGAAATCAATATTTCCTGCCCCAATGTAAAAGAAGGCGGCATTGCTTTCGGACAGAAGGCAGAAGCTGCATATGCCATTACAAGAGCTGTGAAAGAAAAAGCAAAACAGCCCATTATCATGAAGCTGAGCCCCAATGTGACCGATATTGCGGAGATGGCAAGAGCAGTGGAAGCCGGCGGTGCTGATGTGATTTCTCTGATCAATACGCTGACCGGCATGAAGATCGATATTCAGAAGAGATGCTTTGCGTTGGCCAACAAAACAGGCGGTCTTTCCGGACCTGCCATCAAGCCGGTGGCAGTCCGCATGGTTTATCAGGTGGCTCAGGCAGTGAAAGTACCCATTATCGGTATGGGCGGTATTGCCACATGGGAAGATGCCATTGAATTTATTCTGGCCGGAGCTACCGGTATTTCCGTAGGAACCGCCAACTTCAGCAATCCCCGGGCAACGGAGGAGATTGCTGCGGGAATCGAGCGTTATCTCGATGACAACGGCATTGCCGATATCAATGATCTGATCGGGGCGGTGCGCTGAGCATGGCTTTGAGGCGGGAAGCTGCGGTACTCAGCGGGTGACTGGTATCTTCCACAAGACAGATGGAACGTGTGGGTACTTTTTCTGCCAAAGGGATTACAAAAAGCTCTTTATTTTCCCCGGCGGCTTCCAGCATGGTGTCCGGAACGAAGCCGATGCCCAGATTGTGGATTGCCATGGGGATGATCTGATCCGCTGTGGCTGCTTCGATATCCGGTTTGAATACCAGTCCCTGTTTCATATAAAAATCAGAGAAAAATTCATAGGTTTTTGTATGTTTGCCCAGACAGATAAAGGGAAAGTTCTGCAGATCCTCCAGGTGGTTCATTCCTTCCGACAGGAAGGCGTACTGTTTCCCGCAGACCAGAATTTCCTCAAAATCTTTTAATTTTGTTTCTTTTAACGGCCTTTTGACGTCCGCCGGAGTTGTAACGATGGCGAAGTCGGCAAGGCCGTTTTTTATTGTCTGAACAGCCTGCGGCGTTGATTCGTTGGTGATGCGGATGCGCACGCCGGGATAGAGGCTGTGAAATTCCGTCAGAACCGGAAGAAGGATTCCGTGAAGTGCGGTTTCGCTGGCGCTGACGGTCACAATTCCATTTTCCAGAGAGGTGTTTGAAAGCTCCAGTTCTGCTGTATGAAGCTGCTCATAGGCAACAGATACGTGTTTGAACAGCAGTTTTCCCTCTCTGGTCAGTTTTATGCCCCGGTTGGAGCGGATAAACAGGCTGCAGCCCAGCTGTTTTTCCAGATTGTTCATGGAACGGGTAATATTGGGCTGGCTGTTCATGAGAATGTCGGCCGCCCGGGTGAAGCTGCTGTATCTGGCCACATAATAGAAAATTCTGTAATAATCGTAAGTAATATCCATGTCCTGTATCCTCCTGTCAGATCGATATCACACAGGAAAATTCAAGTCGAAGGCGCATGAAAACCGGTTTCGGATTCGTTCTGCCCGGCAGACATGATAACCTGTGATGATGCTGGTATTATACACATACCAAAAACACAAGTAAAGAATAAAAAAATCTGGAAATTTATTACAAATTTGTCAAAAAACTGACAGAACAGACGACTTGTGTCAGCGCAGGACGTAAATTTTAACAGAAAATTTCCCTGTTTATCTGTTTGAAAATACGGAATAACCATATATTTCTGACATATCCGGCATATAAAAAAGGTATTTTACAGCGGTTTTTATTTGAAATATGATAGTTGCGGAATAAAAATCAAGGAGGTGAAGCGGATGGATGCTCTGGTGGAAAGGCTGATGGAAGAGCTGAACTGCGAAACAGTATTCACGATTCCGGTTCTTGGAGGTATTCCGGTTTCAGAGGCCGTGGCAGTCACATGGATCATTATGGCAGCAGTCATTCTGCTGTGTATGATTTTCGTACGGAACCTGCGTGTGGAAAATCCGGGCAGAGGGCAGCTGCTTCTCGAAAGCGCTGTCAGTGGGATTTACCATTTCTTTGACGATGTGATGGGTGCGTGCGGAAAGGATTATATCCCGTATCTGACCACGGTTGCCGTATATATCGGAATCGCCAATCTGATCGGAATCCTTGGTTTTAAACCGCCCACCAAGGACATTAATGTAACAGGTGCATTGGCCGTTATGAGTATTCTGCTTATTGAAATTGCGGGAATCCGGAAAAAAGGTGCGAAAGGCTGGCTGAAGAGCTTTGCAGAGCCCATGCCGGTGGTGCTGCCCATCAATATTCTGGAGATTTTCATCAAACCGCTGTCGCTGTGCATGCGTCTGTTCGGAAATGTACTTGGATCCTTTGTAATTATGGAATTATTGAAAATGGTAGTACCGGAAGTGCTGCCGGCTGTATTCAGCTGCTATTTCGATCTTTTTGACGGACTGATCCAGGCATACGTCTTTGTATTCCTGACCGCACTGTTCATTAAAGAAGCAGCAGAATAAAGAAATAAAAGACTGGAGGAAATGAATGATGACATCAACATTATTAGTAGCGATCGGAGCAGGTATTGCCGTATTAACAGGTATTGGAGCAGGTCTTGGTATCGGAAAAGCCACATCTGCAGCAGTGGACGCCATTGCCAGACAGCCGGAGGCGGAAAGCAAGATCAGCAAGTCTCTGCTTCTGGGATGTGCACTGGCAGAAGCAACTGCAATTTATGGTTTTGTTATTGCCCTTCTGATTATTCTTTTCTTAAGATAGGTGGTATTTTATGTTAAGTTTGGAACCCTGGACCCTGTTCTGGACGGTATGCAATGTACTGGTACTGTTTCTGGCCATGAAGAAATTTCTGCTGAAGCCGGTTATGGGTGTGATTGAAAAGCGTGATGCCATGATCCGGCAGCAGTTTGAGGAAGCGGAAACTGCAAAAAATCAGGCACAGGCCATGAAAGAGGAATATACAAAGCAACTGGAAACTGCCCATGCACAGGCCGATGAAATTATTACATCTGCCAGAGCGCGGGCGGACAGAGAACGCAGTCAGGCCATGGAAGAGACCAGAAAAGAGTCCATGAAAATGCTGGATCAGGCCAGAAAAGACATGGAAGCCCAGCAGGAAAAAGCAAAACAGGAGCTGAAATCCCAGATTGCAGATCTGGCAATGACAGCTGCCCGGAAAATCATAATGACAGGTGATGTGCATGACACAGGAAGCAAGGAATAACGCAGAAGTCCTTTATGAGCTGGGAATCGACCGGCAGCAGGTGGAAGAATCGCAGAACATACTGCATCTGGTGCCGGAGCTGACAGATATTTTCATGAACCCCGTGGTTTCATTGCAGAAAAAACAGAGTATACTTGAGAAAGTTTTCTCAAAAAGCGGCAGCCCAAAGCAGCTGATCCGTTTTCTTCAAGTGATGTGCGATCATGGGGAAATGGATGAGATCGATGAGATCTATCAGGCTTACTATGAAAAATGGGATGAAGTTCATCATATCAAGCGGGTCTGCTGCACTTTCGCAAAAGAGCCCGAAGCGCAGCAGCTGGAACAGATTCGGAAATTTCTGCAGACGAAATATGAGGACAGCCGGTTTGTTTTTGAAATCCGTATGGATCCCGATATTCTGGGAGGTGCGGTTATTACTCTGGGACATGAGGAATACGACTGGAGTCTGGAGGGAAGGATCCGCCAGCTCAGAAGAGTTTTAACAGAGAGGTGATTACCGTGAGTGCAATCAGCGCAGCGGATATTATATCGATAATAAAAAGTGAAATTGATAATTATGACTGGAATCACGAAAGTTCCGATACGGGTCAGGTCATCTGGGTGGGTGACGGCATTGCCACGGTTTACGGAATTGACCATGCCATGTATGGAGAAATCGTTGTGTTTGACAACGGAATCAAAGGGATGGTGCAGGACATCCGGAGAAATGAGATCGGATGTATCCTGTTCGGCAAAGATACCGGTATTAAAGAAGGAACAAAGGTCCGCCGGTCCGGAAAAAAAGCCGGAATCCCCGTGGGAGACGCTTTTATTGGAAGGGTTATCAATGCTCTGGGGGAACCCATTGACGGAAAAGGGGAAATTCCGGCAGACGGATACCGCCCTGTGGAAGCGGAAGCACCGGGGATCGTGGACAGAAAACCGGTAACGACTCCTCTGGAAACGGGGATCCTTGCCATTGATTCCATGTTTCCCATCGGCAGAGGGCAGAGAGAACTGATCATCGGAGACCGGCAAACGGGAAAAACGTCCATTGCCACAGATACGATCATCAATCAGAAGGGAAAAGATGTGATCTGCATCTATGTGGCCATCGGGCAGAAAGCCTCCAGCGTGGCCAAAATCGTATCCACACTGGAAAAATACGGTGCCATGGAATATTCCATTGTGCTGTCGTCCACAGCAAGCGATCCCTCTTCTCTTCAGTATATTGCTCCCTATGCGGGAACGGCGCTGGCGGAATATTTTATGTATCAGGGAAAAGATGTACTGATCGTCTACGATGATCTGAGCAAGCATGCGGTGGCTTATCGTGCCATTTCTCTGCTGTTGGAGCGTTCACCGGGGCGGGAGGCCTATCCCGGTGATGTTTTCTATCTTCATTCGAGGCTGCTGGAGCGCTCCAGCAGGCTTTGCGATGAGCTGGGAGGCGGTTCCATCACAGCCCTGCCCATTATTGAAACCCAGGCAGGCGATGTATCGGCATATATTCCGACTAATGTGATTTCCATTACGGACGGGCAGATTTTTCTGGAAAGCAATCTGTTCTTCTCCGGTATGCGTCCGGCTGTCAATGTAGGTCTGTCTGTCTCACGTGTGGGCGGCGCAGCTCAGACAAAGGCCATGAAAAAGGCCTCCGGAAGCATACGTATCGATCTGGCCCAGTTTCGTGAAATGGAAGTATTTACCCAGTTTGCATCCGATCTGGATGAAAGCACGAAAAAACAGTTAAAACATGGCAATGCCGTGATGGAACTGCTGAAACAGCCCCTTTGCCGGCCGCTGTCCCTTCATGAGCAGGTTATTACCCTGTATCTGGCAAATCAGGGTCTGTTTGATCAGGTGGAGACCCGAAAGGTGAAAAAGGATCAGATGGAACTGCTTGCATATTTTGACCTGCAGCATCCGGAAATCGGTGAGGAGATCGAGGCACAGAAAGTGCTGACAGAAGATCTGATGAACCGGATTCTTGCTGCGGCAGAGGAATACAGGAAACAGTAATGCAGAAGGAGGCATGCGGTTATGGAAAGTGCCAAAGAGATTAAAGACCGGATGAAAAGTATACAGGACACCATGAAGATCACCAGTGCCATGTATATGATTTCCTCCTCCAAACTGAAAAAAGCGAAAAAATCCCTGCAGGATACGGAGCCGTATTTTTATATGCTGCAGTCCACCATGAGCCGGATCCTGAGACATCTTCCCGAGATGCATTCCCCATATTTTACGGAGAAAGAAGAGTATTTTACGGGAAAAGAAGAATCACGGAAACAGACGAAAGCTTTTATTGTAGTGACAGCAGATAAGGGAATGGCAGGTGCCTACAACCACAATGTTATGAAACTGGCACATGAGCAGCTCAGAAAAGAAGAAAGCACCAGGCTGTATGTACTTGGAGAACTGGGGCGTCATTATTTTGAACAGCAGGGGATTTCCATTGACAGAGAATTTCATTATACGGTTCAGAATCCGTCGCTGGGCAGAGCCAGAAAGATTGCGGAAAATATTCTGGAAGATTATCTGAATCATGAAGTAGATGAAGTTTATATGATATATACCAAAATGATCAATTCCATGCAGACCGAAGCGCAGATTGAGCAGCTTCTTCCTTTAAAACGCGCTGATTTTAACAATTTCAACAGCATGAGGCTGCCTTTGAATATTCCCATGGAGGAACTGGCTTTGAAGCCTTCACCGGAAGCGGTTATGGACAGGATCGTACCGGAGTATCTGGTGGGATTTATATACGGTGCACTGGTGGAATCCTATTCCAGCGAGCAGAACTCCAGACTGATGGCTATGGAAGCAGCCACGGACAGCGCATCGAAAATTCTTCATGAGCTGGATGTCAGGTACAACCGGGCGCGTCAGGCAGCCATTACCCAGGAAATTACCGAGGTTATCGGCGGAGCCAGAGCCCAGAAGAAGAAAAAGAAATAGAACAGGAGGAAATCAGAATGAAGACAGGAAAAATCGTTCAGGTTATGGGTCCTGTTGTGGATGTGGAATTTGCCGATTCGGACCTTCCCTGTATCAGGGATGCGCTTGAGGTGATGAACGGAGATAAAAAATGCGTCATGGAAGCTGCACAGCACACAGGAAATCATACGGTACGGTGCATTATGCTGGCTTCCAGCGAGGGACTGCACCGTGATATGGAGGTGACTGCCACAGGAGCGCCCATTCAGGTGCCTGTAGGGGAAGAAACCCTTGGCCGGCTGTTCAATGTGCTTGGTGAAACGCTGGACGGCGGCAGTTCGCTGGAAGATGCGCCCAAATGGGTTATTCACAGAGATCCGCCTTCTTTTGAAGAACAGAATCCCGCTGTGGAGATTCTGGAGACGGGCATCAAAGTCATTGATCTGCTGGCACCTTACGCCAAGGGAGGTAAAATCGGATTGTTCGGCGGTGCCGGTGTGGGAAAAACCGTACTGATTCAGGAACTGATCCGCAACATTGCCACAGAGCACGGCGGTTACTCCATTTTCACCGGTGTGGGGGAACGTTCCCGTGAGGGCAATGATCTGTGGAGTGAGATGAAAAGCTCCGGTGTACTGGAGAAAACCGCACTGGTCTTCGGCCAGATGAATGAGCCGCCGGGAGCCAGAATGCGTGTGGCGGAAACAGGGCTGACCATGGCGGAATATTTCCGGGATGAAAAGCATCAGAATGTACTGTTGTTTATCGATAATATTTTCCGTTTCACACAGGCCGGGTCGGAGGTATCGGCGCTGCTTGGACGAATGCCTTCCGCAGTAGGTTATCAGCCCACCCTTGCCACGGAGATGGGCGAGCTTCAGGAGCGGATCGCATCTACAAAAAACGGATCTGTCACTTCGGTACAGGCCGTTTACGTCCCTGCAGATGACCTGACGGATCCCGCTCCGGCAACTACATTTGCCCATCTGGATGCCACCACAGTTCTGTCCAGAAAAATTGTGGAACAGGGCATCTATCCTGCAGTGGATCCGCTGGAATCCTCCTCCAGAATTCTGGAAGCCGATGTGGTGGGCGAAGAACATTATGAAACAGCGAGGAAAGTGCAGGAAATCCTTCAGAAATATAAGGAACTGCAGGATATCATCGCCATTCTCGGTATGGAGGAACTGTCCGACGAGGATAAAACCACCGTATTCCGGGCACGCAAAATCCAGAAATTCCTTTCCCAGCCTTTCTATGTGGCTGAGAATTTTACCGGAATCAAAGGCGTATATGTGCCCCTGAAGGAAACGATCCGCGGCTTCAAAGCCATCATTGACGGTGAAATGGATGAATATCCGGAAAATGCATTCTTCAATGTGGGAACGATCGAGGATGTGAAAAAGGCAGCAGAAGCAATGAAGCAGGCGGAAGCGTCTGCAGAAAAATCCCGGGAAGGTGCGGGCGTATGAGCTTTGAGGACAGAAGTTTTGAACTGAGTATTATCGCAGCTGACCGTGTATTTTTCAACGGCCGGTGTGAATCCATTATCGTTCCCGCCTACGATGGACAGAAAGAAATTCTGGCTCATCACGAAGCCATGCTGATTGCTGTGGAGAATGGTCAGATGCGTTTCTGTCCGGCAGGCAGTGAAATCTGGCAGGAGGCTGTGGTGGGCAGAGGATTTGTGCAGATATTCAATAACCGGGTAACGCTTCTGGTGGAAACCGTGGAGCGGCCTGAGGAAATTGATATGGTCAGAGCCCGGGAAGCAAAAGAACGGGCGGAAGAACAGCTGCGGCAGAAGCAGAGTATTCAGGAGTATTACCACACCAGCGCATCCCTCGCAAGAGCCATGGCAAGACTGAAAGCAGCCGGGAAAATCAGGGTGTAGGTGACGTTCCTTTTTTCTGGCAGGAGGTTGTTCAGGGGGACGCAAAGAGAGAGGATACGAAGTCCTTCCGGGGACCGGGCACAGCGGTGCCCAATGGTCCCTTACAGGACTTGTATCCTCTCTCTTTGCTGTGCGTTGGATAAAAGTCTGCCGGGATGAAAGGGCGGAACGTGATGGGAGGTGGGACATAGTGTGTGTTGATATTGTAAATATACGCTTTTTATGCGCTTTTTTTCTGTTACTGTTTGGATCTTCATTTGCCGGGGGATGGGAAGTCTTTGGCGGCGGGACGACTGCTGTATCCTTCTAAGGGGGCCGTTGAAAACGCCGGTGCTTAATGAGCGGGCCGTTCGAAGGACGGTTCGCGAATTTAGCATCCGCTGCGTTTGATTCCGAGCGGGAGCGGGCCCCCGTGAAAGATACAGCAGTCGTCCCGCCTCATTATCCCTTCCCCTCCGGCCGAAGTCCGAACAGTAACCTTTCCTCTTGAAAATACCCCTGAAACATGTTAGAATGATTAAAAATTTTGTTCTTCCTCTGTGTGGGAAGGGTTTATGGAGGTTTTTTTCGAATGGAAGCATATAAAGCTGAGTTTATTGAGTTTATGGTAGATTGCAATGTGTTGAAGTTTGGTGATTTTGTTACCAAGAGCGGCAGAAAGACCCCTTTCTTTATTAATACCGGTTTTTACAGAACCGGTGCACAGCTGCGCAGACTGGGTGAGTATTATGCCAAAGCGATTGCGGATAAGTTTGGAACGGATTTCGATATTCTGTTTGGACCTGCCTATAAAGGAATTCCTCTGAGCGTGGCGGCTTCCATGGCTATGAGTGAGCAGTTCGATGCGGATATCCGTTACTGTTCCAACCGTAAGGAAGTTAAGGATCACGGCGATACCGGTATTCTTCTTGGAAGCCCCATTACTGACGGAGACCGTATCGTGATCATTGAAGACGTGACGACTGCAGGTACCAGCATCGGCGAGACACTTCCGATCATTAAGGCACAGGCAGATGCCAGTGTTCTGGGTCTGGTGGTTTCCGTTGACCGTATGGAACGCGGCAAAGGTGAGAAATCTGCTCTGCAGGAAATCAAGGAAACATACGGTTTCGAGACAACTGCGATCGTTACCATGGCTGATGTAGTGGAGCATCTGTACAATAAGCCTTATAAGGGAAAAGTAATCATTGATGATCAGTTAAAAGCTGCCATTGATGCATATTATGACATTTACGGTGTAAAATAATCTGGAGGCGGACTGTTTATGAGCAACAGAATGGAAAAGGTCTACAAAGTTATGCGTACATCCGGTGCATGGAATATTGCCATCGGTATTGTGCTGATTGCAGTCAGCGTGACAGCAGGGGTGATCTCCATTGTCAACGGAGCTGCGCTTCTGAAAAATAAGTCCGATATTACATTTTAATTCATTTGCTGTGTCCGCCCGGTGTGACTGTCATACCGGGCGGATATCAGGTGAATCATCATCAGATAAATCGTCATCGGGTGATTACTGTCAGATGAATTACTTCAGATAAGTTATATCAGGTAATTATATGGAAAGGAAGCATGATGAATCAGAAAAAGGTTCGTTTTTTATTTACAATGTCACTGCTGGAGCTGATCGTTCTGTACGGGTGTGTCATGTATGCCTATATGATGAAGGGCAATGTACCTTCTGCTGCCGGAATTGTGGGGCTTGTGCTGATGGTCTGTTCTTTTACCGGAAGTGTTTACGGGAGATTTGAACTGAAAACATTTAAGGAAAACCGCAATCACATGGGGATTGTGGGAACCAGACTTCATATGCTGATTTTTCTGGCACTTCTGGCGCTTTATGTGGTTGGACTTGTTCTGTAGCAGGTAGATGTAATTAGTTTGGGTCATACTAGTATCCTGGGAGAGATTGAGATGGATTACAGATTATTATTTGAAGAATCAAATAAAGAAGTGAAAGAGCGGTTTGAACTGGCAGCCGGCCGTATCAGAGAGCTGGCAGCCGGTGATATCTGCGGGAAGCTGTCAGAAGGGCTTCAGGAGTATTTTCTGAGAACGGCCCGGTTTGCGGTTATGATTCTCGATATAGAGAGAAAACTCCGGTCAGAGAACAGGAAGACTGTGGACCGGGGGACGCTGGAGGAACGGAACCGAAGATTGTATGAAGATGTTGTGGGGGGAGCATATGAAAACAGTTTTGCCAATCCGGATTATGCTGCGGCAGAGCTGGGAGATCAGATGGGACGTTACCTCTCTTTTTTGTATGCGGAGATGCGCGGCATGATCCGCTATGCTTATGAGTGCCGCTGTACAGAGCTGACAGTCTGCATGGAGATTTTTCTGGAAATTTACTGTATGGCAGAGGATGCGGCAGAAAGCGGAGAGGATACCGACGGACAAAAGCTGTTTGAAAGTGTGAAGGATGCGCTGTATTATTACGTCAGTGATTACAGCGATCTGTTTCTTGATGCCCGTGTAGCGGCATCTCTCGATCCACGTTATTCTTTTATCCGTGATATCGTTATGGAATCGGATCTTTCAAAAACAGATTACCTCTATTATTATGGGGATTACGTAACAGAGGATGAACTGCAGACATCTGCATATGTAGCGACACTGCCTGACGAAACGATTCAGCTGATGGCGGATACCTATATCAATGGTTATTATAAGGGATTTGAACTGGCAGGAGTTGATATCAGCAAAAAACGGTATGTGGAAGTGCGGTTTAATTTCGGTTTTGAGCGGGTGATCCGCTGCGCCATAGCCCGTCTGGAGGCGGATGGCCATGAGGTGATCTGTATCCGCCCGGCAACGGCTCTGATCAACAAAAAGAATAATCTCCGTCTGGGCTGCTGCGGTCTGTCGGAGAATGACCAGTATGATTATGACCACCGCTACGATTTGGGACTGTTTCTTGACAGCGCATTGAAGGAGCGGAAGCTCTCCGTTTACCGGAGTGCCTATGAGAAGAGAAAAGAACTGGCGGCATCCATGGCAGGTCCTGCTGTTCTGGAAACTTTTGGAGAAAAACTCTTTGAACCGGTCAATAAAGAGACCTGCGCATCACTTTCTTCCAGACAGCAGAAGCTGGTTGCCCAGATGAATACGGAGCTGGTAAGAATTGTTTACCAGTATATTAACGGAGAAGAGCGTGGTTTTACTATAATTTCATTCCCCACACCGGCCATCGGACCCCATTTTGAAGCAATTTTTAACGAAACAATACGCCTGAACACCCTCGATTATGGAAAATACAGAGAAATTCATCAAAAAATGATAGATGCGCTGGACAAATGTAAACGGGTTGTGGTAAAAGGTATAGGAGATAATCAGACAAATCTTACAATTTCTTTATACGATATTCACAATCCGGAGAAAGAAACCATTTTCGAGAACTGTCTTGCCGATGTGAATATACCGCTGGGCGAAGTATTTACCTCGCCGCGTCTTGCCGGTACAGACGGAAGACTTCATGTCAGTGAGGTTTATATTGACGGCATGCGGTTTGAAAATCTGACTTTCGATGTGGAAAACGGCATGATCAAAGACTGGTCCTGCACCAATTTCACAGATCCGGAGGAAGGACGCAGACTGGTTCAGACCATGATTCTGTTTGGCCACGAGAGTCTGCCCATGGGTGAGTTTGCCATCGGTACCAATACGGTAGCCTATCGCATGGCAAAAGACTATCAGATATTTGATAAACTTAAGATCCTGATTGCCGAGAAAACAGGTCCGCATTTTGCATTCGGAGATACCTGCTACAGCAACAGCGAGGATCGTAAAGTATATAACCCCGACGGCAAGGAGATCATTGCCCGGGAGAATGAAGTCTCTGCTCTGCGCCATACAGAGCCGGATAAAGCATATTTTGGCTGCCATACGGATATTACACTTCCGTATGATGAACTGGGCTGCCTTTACGGAGTAACAGAAACAGGGGAAGAAATTTTTATCATTAAAAATGGACGCTTTGTTCTGCCGGGTACAGAGGAACTCAATGAGGCGCTGGAGCAGTAATGCTGTGCGAAAGCACATGCAGATGGATAATCAATAGAAGCAGGAGGAAAGCAGACTATGAATAAACCGGCAGTAGGTATTATTATGGGCAGTGATTCCGATCTTTCTGTGATGCAGAAAGCGGCAAAGACACTGGATGATTTTGGAGTAGCTTATGAGCTGACCATCATCTCCGCCCACAGAACACCCGATAAGATGATCGAGTACACCAGATCCGCAAAGGAAAGAGGAATCAAGGTTCTGATCACCGGAGCAGGATGGGCAGCAGCGCTTCCCGGTATGGTTGCAGCGCTGACCACACTTCCCGTAATCGGCGTGCCGTTAAGTTCCAAATATTTCGGAGGTATGGATGCGTTATATTCAGTTGTAATGACACCTCCCGGGGTACCGGTGGCAACTGTAGCTGTTGACGGCGCACAGAACGCTGCTTTACTTGCACTGAAGATTCTGGCTGTTTCCGATGAAGAGCTGGGAGAAAAACTGGCTGCCTACAGCGAAAGTATGAAAGATACGGTGGAAGCAAAAGCCGAAAAGGTTGAGAAGATCGGTTATCAGGCGTATCTGGATCAGATGAAAAAGTAAACACTGCCAATCAATAAGGCAGACGTTACAAATATACAAACACAGCAGCGGACCGGCAGACATGTTTCATATCCGGTGAACCGCTGCCCAACACAACAATATTCTAGAGGAGAAAAGTTATGGATTACAAGAATGCAGGCGTTGATATTGAAGCTGGTTACAAATCCGTTGAATTAATGAAAAAACATGTAAAGGAAACCATGAGACCCGAAGTACTGGGCGGCATCGGCGGTTTTTCCGGCGCATTCTCCATGGATGCTTTCAAGAATATGGAGCATCCTACTCTTGTATCCGGTACCGATGGCGTTGGTACCAAACTGAAACTGGCTTTTATCATGGATAAGCATAATACGGTTGGTATCGATTGTGTTGCCATGTGTGTCAATGCTATTGCATGTGCAGGCGGTGAACCGCTGTTTTTCCTGGACTACATTGCATGCGGCAAGAACTATCCTGAAAAGATTGCCGACATCGTAAGCGGTGTGGCAGAAGGCTGCAAGCAGGCAGGAGCAGCGCTGATCGGCGGCGAAACAGCAGAAATGCCCGGTTTCTATCCGGTTGACGAATACGATCTGGCCGGTTTTTCCGTTGGTGTGGTAGATCAGAAGGATCTGATCACAGGTGAGTCTCTGGCAGAGGGCGACGTACTGATCGGCATGGCTTCTTCCGGCGTACACAGCAACGGTTTTTCACTGGTAAGAAGCGTATTTGAGATGACAAAGGAAAGTCTCGATACATATTATGATGAACTGGGCGCAACTCTGGGCGAAACACTTCTTGCCCCTACCAAGATTTACGTAAAAGCGCTGAAATCCATTAAGAATGCATCTGTGAAGATCAAAGCCTGCAGCCATATCACAGGCGGCGGCTTCTATGAGAATGTCCCCCGTATGCTTTCTGATAATACACATGCTGTCATCGAAAAGAACAGCTATCCGGTACCTCCCATCTTCCCTCTGATGCAGAAGACAGGCGATATCGAAGAAAAGATGATGTATAACACATTCAACATGGGTATCGGCATGGTAGTGGCTGTTGCGCCTGAAGATGTGGATAAGACCATGGAAGCAATCAAAGCAGCCGGCGAAGCTCCCTACGTAATCGGCAAAATTACAGCTGGTGAAAAGGGTGTTACTCTTGTTTAATTCCGACTGATTTTTAATCCCGGCTGACCTGACAGCTGTCCGGAACAGGAAGACGGACAGCTGTCGGCTGCGGGCAGTCATCTGATTTTAACAGGGCAGGAGGAAATATTATGAAAATCGGCATACTGGTATCAGGAGGCGGTACCAATCTGCAGGCAATTATTGACAGTATGGAAGCAGGCCGTCTTACAAATGCTTCTATCGAAGTGGTAATCAGCAATAACAGGGGTGCCTATGCATTGGAAAGAGCAGAAAAGCACGGAATTCCGGCAGAATGTCTGTCGCCGGCTGATTTTTCGGATCGCCCTGCATTTCATCAGGCACTGATCAAAAGGCTTCAGGATTATGGCGTGGAGCTGGTGGTTCTTGCCGGATATCTGGTGAATATTTCTCCGGAGATGGTAGCAGCATTCCCCCAAAGAATTATTAATATACATCCCTCCCTGATTCCGTCATTCTGCGGAAAGGGATATTATGGACTGAAGGTTCATGAAGCAGCTCTGGCAAGAGGGGTAAAGGTTACGGGAGCTACGGTTCATTTTGTAGATGAAGGAACCGATTCAGGACCGATTATCATGCAGAAAGCAGTTGAAATTCCTGATGGAATTTCTGCAAAAGACCTGCAGCTGAAAGTGATGCAGGAGGCGGAGTGGGTTCTCCTCCCCGCAGCGATTCAGAAAATTGCAGATGGTTTGTTATAGTAAACAGAGGAAGGTAGATACGAACATGAAAGTACTCATTGTAGGAAGCGGCGGCAGAGAACATGCCATTGCATGGAAAGTTGCACAGAGTAAAAAGGTTACAAAAATTTACTGCGCACCCGGCAACGCGGGAATTGCCGGTATAGCGGAATGTGTACCGATCGGTGCCATGGAATTTGACAAACTGGTTGCATTTGCCAAAGATAATAAGATCGATCTGACGATTATCGGTATGGATGATCCGCTGGTAGGAGGCATTGTCGATGTATTTGAAGCAGAAGGCCTGAGAGTATTCGGCCCCCGTAAAAATGCGGCAATCCTGGAAGGCTCCAAATCCTTCTCCAAGGATCTGATGAAAAAATACAATATTCCTACCGCAGCGTATGAAGTATTTACAGATGCCGATGCTGCAGTTGCCTATCTGAAAGAAAAGGCTGATTTCCCCATTGTATTGAAGGCAGACGGTCTTGCTCTCGGTAAAGGCGTGCTGATCTGCAATACTCTGGAAGAGGCGATTGACGGTGTCCGCACGATTATGACAGATAAGAAATTCGGCACAGCAGGCAACACTATGGTCATTGAAGAATTATGACCGGCCGCGAAGTTTCCGTACTTTCTTTTGTTGACGGAGAAACCATCCGCATTATGACTTCCGCACAGGATCACAAACGTGCAAAAGACGGCGATCAGGGGCTGAATACCGGCGGTATGGGAACCTTTTCTCCCAGTCCCTTCTACACAGAAGAAGTGGATGAATTCTGCAAAAAATACATTTATCAGGCAACGGTTGATGCTATGAAAGCAGAAGGCAGACCGTTCAAGGGCATCATTTTCTTCGGACTGATGCTGACTCCCAAAGGACCCCGTGTGCTGGAATACAATGCCCGTTTCGGCGATCCGGAAGCACAGGTTGTTATTCCCCGTATGAAGAACGATATCGTTGAGGTTATGGAAGCTTGCATCGACGGAACACTTTCTGAAATCGAGCTGCAGTTCGAGGACAATGCGGCTGTCTGTGTTGTACTGGCATCAGACGGTTATCCCGTATCCTATGAAAAGGGATTCCCCATCAGTGGTCTTGATACCGTGGAAAAGATGGATGGATACTATGTATTCCATGCAGGAACCAAATTCAACGACGAAGGCCAGATCGTTACCAATGGCGGTCGTGTGCTGGGCGTGGTAGCCAAGGGCTGTGACCTGAAGCAGGCCAGACTGAATGCCTACTCGGCAACCACATGGATCGAATTTGATAACAAATATATGAGAAATGACATCGGTAAAGCAATCGATGAGGCAGAAAAGAACGAAGCGTAAGCGCTCGCCAGGCAGTCTGTATTTGCAACTGTTCAGAGCTAAGCAGATTTGTACCAAAAGTGCTCATGAATGCTTGCATTCATGAGCACTTTTTTGTACAAATCTATTTGGCAGATACGCCACATCGAGGAAACACACCGTGCTTTTGAGGTTGACTCTGAACAATTACCGTTTTTTTCCTTTCGGGCTTTCTCTTTTCCTGTCTATCTTTGCAGCAGGTTACAGTTCTTCCGGCAGTTCCCGGATCAGGACATTAAGATTGTCAGGTTCTTTCAATGAAACGGTGTCGTTCCGATAAATGGAAAAGCCCTTCAGAAGCTGCAGCATCAGAAGTTTATAGATCGTCTGCTGCAGTCTGTCAGAGGTACAGGACAGTTCAATTCCAAGTATAAATGATTCGGTGATCAGAAGACCATCAGGTCTTTGGCCGAGGGTTTCCTGCGTTGTGCCGCTGTTCAGAAAATCTCTGATTTTTGATTGACTGGTAAAATCCTTCATCCAGGGCTGATTTTCATAAGTGCGGATGAACTCTCTCAGACGGTTGTCCGGTACAAAAAAAGTATCCTGCATATTAAGAAGTCCTCTTACCACAGAATCATGGACAGGATAAAGAGAAATACAGGCTTTTTCAATCATGGGGATATGAGATCCCGGATAATGTCTGAGCAGAAAAGCCGGCCGGTAGTACATATCTTTATTGAAATGTTGTCCTTCAAAGGAAAGAATCATGGTTTCACCCAGTTTTGTATCGTGCAGAATGGCATAGACCAGCTGCGTGTTTTTGTTTTGTATAGCTGTGCCTGTACAGCAGCGGGTGACGCTGCCTTCCACAAGCTGCAGATGTATGATATAGCTTTTATTATGCTGTATTTCAAAACGGAGCCGGGATTGGGTGCAGATGGTCTCCCAGCGGGTCGGATGATAGGCATAAAAATAATATTCATGTACATAAGCGCTTCCTTCAAAGAAAAAACAGTCCGGGTCTGCCGGTGTCGTTGCTGATGCTGCTTCCGAGCGGAGAGATGAAAAAGAGGAGCCGCTGCGGCCGCCAACATACTCCAGCATCTCTTTTGAAGCATAGAAATCATACATTTCCTGTTTTAATTCCACTTTTGTTTTCTGAAGAAAATCAAATCCCCGATTGTTATTTTCACGATCGTCATGTGTGGAATTCTGAATCCTGATCAGTATATAAGGAGAATACAGATAATCAAAACTTTTCACATCCCAGTTGTAAAAGGCACATAGAATCAGCAAAAATAACGCGTAGCAGATACAGTCCACAGTCTCTTCACGGTGCAGTTCCTGAATAAAAACAGGGAGCCGTTCATCCCACAGATTGGAATGCTCCAGCAGTATCCGGAGAGATGAGATCATCTCAGGAAGCCTGCTGTCGCTGACATGAAACACATCCTTTATATGCTCCAGCATCAGATTCAGAAAAGTATTGCCGCTTTCCGGAAAAAAAGGATTGGCATAAACCGCCTGCATCAGCGGAACCAGAATCCATTTTCTGCCGTAAGTTCTTTTGGGAGGGGGAGTGGGTGTATAATTGGAATTTTCAAAAAGCTTTGATACAGAGGAAGAATCTTCCTTAACCTGACAGTTGAATTCCGATGGGAACAGCCGAACTATCCATGCCAGTCTCAGCTCCTCTTTGGAATGATATTTCATCTGTGCTTTCATTTGAAGATAATCTTCTTCAGCAAAAATCTGAAGAAGTTTCAGCAGGGATACTTTATCTTCGTGCATACAGCGGCCTCCTTTTAAAAAAATCAGCAGATATCTGTAAAATAGTGTAACTGTTCAGAGCCAACCTCGAAAACACGGTGTGTTTCCTCGGTGTGGCGTATCCGCCAAATAGATTTGTACAAAATAGTTATATTCATTCTAACATAAAATCACAGAAAGTAAATCTTTTCGGCAATAAATGTGATTTGTGTGTGTCCGATAATAGATTGAACGGAACGTTTACAGAGACGGAAATTGAAATTATAATGTGAGCAGGGAAAAGGCACAGCTTTCTGTTTTCGGATATCGGTCTCCCGCCACAACAAACCGAAAGTGTCTTTTCCTTTGAACAATAACAATGTCGTAAGAAAGAGGAGAGATTTTCGAGATGGAACAGAGAATTTATACAGATCTGCATACGCATACCAGACTTTCAGATGGAATGCTGTCGCCGGATGAACTGATTGAAGAAGCAAAAAAGGCAGGCATTCGGGCGCTGGCCATAACGGATCACAATCTGGATTGTGAGGATTATGAGGGGCTTTCCGCAAAACATCCCGATATGGAACTGATACGGGGCAGTGAAATTTCCTGCTTTTACAGGACTTCT
Organism: Lachnospiraceae bacterium; assembly: GCA_028724245.1. Lineage (GTDB taxonomy): Bacteria > Bacillota > Clostridia > Lachnospirales > Lachnospiraceae > TWA4. The sequence continues at coordinate 2,115 of JAQYDI010000149.1, read as the reverse complement.
TCCGGTGAAGACAAGGAGCTTCATGTTGTGGCACTGGATTATGACCCGGAGAATGTGCTGATGAAACAGATTTTCAGGAAAAATGCATATGACAGAAAACCGTATGTAGAGGCTATTCTGGCAAAACTCCGTGAAAACGGCATTGATCTGGGCAGTTACGAAACATTGAAAGCAGCCCATCCGGAAACACATCATCTGGGTAGAAAGCAGATCGCGGATACCATGAAAGAGCAGGGATATACAAAAACAGTGGATGAAGGATTTGACATTTATATCGGGAATTTCGGTGAGAGAAGAGCATACGTAAAGAACCCATTTACCTATGCATCACTGGAAGAAGTGGTAAAAGCAATCATTGCAGCAAAGGGAGTCCCCGTACTGGCGCATCTGTTTTACTATGGACTGTCAGAAGAAGAAAACAGGGAATTGCTGGAGCATTTCAGCAGCATCACCGGCGGAATTGGGGCCATGGAAGTGGAATATGGCAGATATACAAGGTCTCAGAGGGATGAACTGAAGAAATATGCAGCAGAATACGGGCTGATGGAATCTGCCGCTTCAGACTTTCACGGACAGTCGGAAACCCAGTCTCTGGAAAATGGCTTTCCCTATGAAATATATGAGAAGATGAAAGAACAGAGAAAATGGTATTACGGACTTTGATGGGAAAAGTGTCTGAGATAATATAAGGACTTTATAAAGCTGTAATCCTCGGGGACAGTACTCTGGTTTTTCATCATCAATTTCTTGTATTGTTTCATTCTTTTATTATCCACTATTTTTATCGCTCATTCTGCAGCATAACCTATAACCCAAATGTTTTCTGGAAGATTTCTTCACACAGATCTTCCAGATAGGGTTCATCTTCGATGTGGTATTCACGAACCAGATAAGAACGGATCATATCAAGCCGCTTCAGAGTCAGCACTTCCATGGAATCAGGCAGCCCTGCCTCTGCGGCATCAATCATCTTGTCAATCTGCAGTGCCGGATAGGTGGAAGTACACCAGCTGATAATCTGGCGCCGTCTTTTTTCCTCTGATACAATCATGGCTCTCATCTCGTTGGCATGTTTAAAGGAAGCGTGAGATCCAATCATACATGCGCCGGATAAAAGCATCAGAACGGAATCAGTCAGAATACGTGAACCATTGCCTATGGGAAGACGGATTATGCGTGACACATCAATCAGAAACAGCACAGCAAGAAAAAGTCCTACCATCAAAAGTGAAGAGCCGGACGACTGCAGATCATCGTACTTCTGCTGGCTGCTGATGTAAACACCTGTATGGGTCCTGAGGCCGGCATCAGGTGTCTGACCAATACAGGAATCACTGCCGGCACAAGAACTATTATTAACAGAAGCATTACTGTTAATAGAGGGATCACTGTTAATAGAAGAATCACTGTTAATAGAAGAATCACTGTCAGCAGAATGATTTTTTACAGATGTCTGTTTTTGAAAAAACGACTGATGGGGCATAATAGACTCCTCCTTTAGTGGGGTATTGCGAAATATTAAGAGTATTATATAATAGAATATATCGTGAAACAATGGAAAATCGGCAGTTTATAAAACTTTAAGAATGGCCTGTTATAAGGTCTGCATTTCAGGAAGGAGAAACGGCATGAAAAAGTGAAATTCATGCTGCAGAAGTTTATGAGAATTTCAATTTTAACGGTAGGGAAAATCAAAGAAAAGTATTTCACAGGCGCTATTGCAGAGTATTCTAAAAGACTTGGACGATACTGCAAACTGGAAATTGTGGAAGTGCAGGATGAAAAAACACCGGATAAAGCACCGGAAGCAGTCAATCTGCAGATCAAGGAAAAAGAAGGAGAACGTCTTCTGGCACATATACGGGATGATGCTTATGTTATAGCTCTGGCGATTCAGGGAAACGAACTTTCTTCTGAACAGCTGGCAGCCAGGATCAGCCAGCTGGCACTGAATGGAAAAAGTCATATTATATTTGTCATCGGAGGCTCACTGGGCTTATCAGATGCGGTACTGAAACGGGCAGATTACCAGCTCAGCTTTTCACCTATGACATTTCCACATCAGCTGATGAGGGTGATTTTGTTGGAACAGATTTACCGGGCATTTAAGATCAA
>JAQYDI010000148.1 GCA_028724245.1 Lachnospiraceae bacterium | reverse complement strand
TTAAATTATGCAGATAATGGAAATGGCCGCGAAAACGCAGCTTCAGCAGTAGAATTTGACTCCAACGGAGGCGGACTTCAGATTCTTGAAGCATGGAAAAAACTGTATGATGAAGGAATCGCTCCCAATGTGGGACGCGGCAGCGATGCCGGTCTGGCTGATTTCTCATCAGGAAAAGCAGCAATGACGCTTGGCTCTACGGCATCTCTGAAACAGATTCTGGAAGATGTAAACGGAAAATTTGAAGTAGGTACTGCTTATTTCCCTGCAACAGGAGATGATGATAAAGGCGGAGTGTCCATCGGAGGTGCTTCTCTGTGGGCTCTGGAAAACGGCGATGAAAAGAAAGCAGCAGCAACATGGGAATTCATGAAATTTCTGGTATCTGCAGAATCACAGGCATACTGGAATGCACAGACCGGTTATTTCCCTGTAACACCCGATGCCTATGAGGAAGAGGTATTTAAGAACAATATTGCAGAGTATCCTCAGTTCCAGACAGCGATCGATCAGCTGCATGACTCCGCACCGCAGTATGCAGGCGCATTGTTAAGTGTATTCTCTGAAGCAAGAGCAACAGTGGAAACCGAAATCGAGAATATGCTGAACGGAAAACAGACACCGGAAGAAGCGGTGGAAAAAATGGCATCCAGCATCAATGCGGCAATTGAAGACTACAATCTGGTCAATGAGGAATAAGCGTTTCTGTTTGGAAACCGACTTAAAAACACCGGGTTTTCCGGTATATGTATTGCAGTTTTGCAAATTATGAATTAAAATAAAAAAGTTACAAAACAGGAAAATAGTGCAGGATTCATGCAGTAGTTTCCTGTTTTGTTGTAATTTCAGGACATATGATTTGGAGGAATGGAAATTATGACACAGGTATGGGGACACAGAGGTGCATCAGGTTATGCACCGGAAAATACACTGGATTCCTTCGCTCTGGCTCTGGAGCAGGGAGCTGACGGGATCGAACTGGATGTACAGATGACAAAAGACGGCGAGCTGGTGGTGATTCATGATGAACGAGTTGACCGGACCGGCAGCGGAATCGGCTTTGTAAAGGATCATACGTTGTCTGAACTGAAGAAAATGGAATTCAACCGGACGATTCCGGGGTATCGGGCAGTCACACTGCCGACTTTGAAGGAAGTATACGAATTATTTCAGGACAACAGCAAAATCATCAACGTGGAAATCAAAACCGGTATTTTCTTTTATCCGGGAATCGAAGACAAAGTGCTGGAACTTACAGCAGCCATGGGAATGGAGAACAGAGTCATCTATTCTTCCTTTAACCATCAGACCATGGTAAATATAAAGAAAATGAATCCCCATACGGTCTGCGGCCTGCTGTATGAGGACGGCCATCTGCATATGGACCGGTACTGCCGTGAACTGGGCATGGATGCGCTGCATCCGGCTCTTTATAACCTGCAGTATGAAGGCTTCCGGGAAGTATGCAGGCAGAAACAGATTCCACTGCACGTATGGACCGTTAATGAGCCGGAACACATCCGCATGATGTACGACATGCAGGCAGAAGCCATCATCACAAACTACCCGGACCGGGCGCTGGGGATGAGGTAACTGTTCAGGCTTCTGCCTGAAAAGGTAGTGAATTGTGAGGCAGAAGTCCGAACAGTAACAATATTTCTGTATGCGTTTACAAAAAAAGGGGGTTGTGTTATAGTATTAAGATGGTTAGTTATAATCTTTATTTGTAACTGTTCAGAGCCAAGCAGATTTGTACAAAAAGTGCGATGAATGCTTGCATTCATGAACACTTTTTCGGACAAATCTATTTGGCGGATACGCCACACCGAGGAAACACACCGTGTTTTCGAGGTTGGCTCTGAACAGTTACCTTTATTTATTTTTTCAGGAGATATGATCATGGGCAAATATTTTGGTACAGATGGTTTCCGTGGGGAAGCCAATGTGGATTTAACCGTAGAACATGCATATAAAGTAGGTCGTTTTCTGGGCTGGTATTTCGGTCAGGAGCATAAATGTAAGGTAGTAATCGGTAAGGATACGAGAAGGAGCAGCTATATGTTTGAATATGCGCTGGCTTCCGGTCTGACGGCTTCCGGTGCGGATGCGTATCTGCTCCACGTTACGACAACTCCCAGTGTTTCTTATGTGGTAAGAACAGAGGATTTTGACTGCGGCATTATGATTTCCGCCAGCCACAATCCCTATTATGATAATGGGATCAAGCTGCTCAACGGTGCCGGTGAGAAGATGTCGGAGGATGTGATCGAAAAGGTGGAGGCTTATCTGGATGGAGAGCTGGGCGAGATTCCTTTTGCGGTAAAGGACGCCATCGGATGTACCACAGATTATGTTATGGGAAGAAACCGCTATATGGGTTATCTGATCAGTCTGGCGACTAGGTCTTTCAAGGGAATCCGCGTGGGTCTCGACTGCTCCAACGGCAGTGCGTGGTCTATGGCGAAAAGCATTTTCGACGCGCTGGGAGCAAAAACGTATGTTATCAACAATGATCCGGATGGAACAAATATCAATATGAACTGCGGATCTACACATATTGAAGTTCTTCAGAAATATGTGAAAGAGAATCATCTCGATGTGGGCTTTGCTTACGACGGAGATGCGGACCGGTGTCTGGCTGTGGATGAGAACGGACGTGTTGTTGACGGTGACCTGATTCTGTACGTATGCGGCAGATACATGAAAGAAAGCGGACAGCTGGATACGAATACGGTGGTAACAACCATCATGTCCAACATCGGACTTTACAAGGCATTTGATGAAATCGGCATTTCCTATGAGAAGACGAATGTGGGTGACAAGTATGTTTATGAGAATATGGCGGAGAACGGACACCGTCTCGGCGGCGAACAGTCCGGCCATATCATTTTCAGCAAATATGCCAATACCGGTGATGGTATTCTGACTTCTTTGAAGATCATGGAAGTCATGCTGGAGAAGAAACAGAGCCTCGGCAAGCTGACGGAAGATGTGGAGATCTATCCTCAGGTACTGAAGAATATCCGTGTTAAGAGCAAACCGGCTGCGAGACAGGATGAGGATGTGATCGCTGCCATTGCAGAAGCAGAGGCACAGCTGAACGGAGACGGCCGGGTTCTGGTACGGGAAAGCGGCACTGAGCCGGTGATCCGTGTGATGGCAGAGGCTAAAACCACAGAACTGTGCAATCAGGTGGTGGATCAGATCATTGAAGTGATCCGGAAAAAGGGCCACACAGCAGAGGCACAGGAATCATAAGCAGCATGAACATATAAGGAAGGTGAACCAATGAAACCCTGGGAGAAAAATATACGTCAGGTGGAGCCCTATGTACCTGGCGAGCAGCCGAAAAGCAGTAATGTAGTCAAACTGAACACCAATGAGAATCCCTATCCTCCGGCTCCGGGAGTGGAAAAAGCAAGGATGGCTTTTGCCGATGACAGTTTGAGACTGTATCCCGATCCTGCGGCGTCTTCATTGACTGATGTACTGGCGGAGTATTATGGTCTGGGCTCCGATCAGGTTTTTGTGGGGGTCGGATCCGATGATGTACTGGCCATGGCATTTCTTACATTTTTTAATTCGGAACTGCCCATACTGTTTCCGGATATTACCTATTCCTTTTACAGCGTCTGGGCGGATCTGTACCGGATTCCCTACGAAAGGCCGGCTCTGGATGAGAACTTCCGTATGGTAAAGGAGGATTACTGCCGACCCAATGGAGGCATTATTTTCCCCAATCCCAATGCGCCCACCTCTCTGGTGGAGCCGCTTTCCTTTATCCGCGATATCCTTGATCACAATCAGGAGAGTGTGGTCATTGTGGATGAGGCCTACATTGATTTTGGCGGAGAATCAGCAGTTTCCCTGCTGGAGGAATATGAGAATCTGCTGGTGGTGCAGACATTTTCCAAATCACGGTCCATGGCGGGTATGCGGATCGGCTATGCAATGGGTAATCCTTCTCTGATCCGGGCTTTGAATGATGTGAAATATTCCTACAATTCCTATACCATGAACCGTCCTTCGCTGGTGATGGGCGTGGAAGCGGTAAAGGATGATGCCTATTTCAGAGAAACGGTACAGAAAATTGTTAAAACAAGAGAAGAGGCAAAAGTGAGACTGGCAGAACTTGGATTTTCCTGCCTTGATTCTGCATCCAATTTCCTGTTTGTCACTCACAAACGCATCCCGGCGAAACAGATATTCACGGAGCTGAAAGAAGAAGGAATCTTTGTGAGATACTTTAATTCTGCAAGGATCGATAATTATTTGAGAATCACGGTGGGTACACCGGAAGAGATGGAGAAGCTTTATCAGGCCCTTGCCCGTTATCAGTAAAGCTGGTGATTATTTGAATACTTTAAAAAAATATACGGGAATTTTCCTGAACATTGCGGTTCCGCTGGTGGCTACATTTCTGATCTGCTTTCTGGGGCCGAAAATAATCAGTTTTTTTATGCCGTTTGTGATCGGCCTGATTATTGCGCTGGCGGCGGCTCCGCTGGTGCGTTTTCTGGAGCGCAGGGTAAAGCTGATGCGGCGCTTTACGTCCATGGCAATCATTGTGGGAGCGCTGGCGCTGATCGTTTTTCTGATCTGGCTGGTGTTCAGCAATCTGATCCGTGAGGGGATTCAGTTTGCGCAGGATGCGCCTGCCCTTCTTGATGCCATGGGTCAGGAACTGAGAGGAACCGTGGAAAAACTGCAGCAGATGATGAAACTGCTGCCGGACAACGTGCAGCAGAGTATTTTCGATGGCATGGACAATCTGGGCAGCACGATTTCCGAAAGCATATCGTCCCTGTATTCTCCTACTGTGGAGATTGCAGGAAGCGTGGCACGGAGTATTCCCAGTATTATGGTTTCCACCATTGTAACGCTGATGTCTGCCTATTTCTTTCTGGCGGATTACGATAAGCTTATGGAAGCCGCACAAAAAGCCATGCCGGATATTTTCATGAAAACAGTGACTTTTATCCGGAAGAAATCAAGTGAGATCGTGGGAAGTTATTTTCTTGCCCAGTTTCGCATCATGTTTGTCATTGCTGTGGTTCTGGCTGTGGGACTGACCATCGCCGGTGTTTCCTACAGCGGTCTGGTGGCGGTGCTGATCGCCATTCTTGATTTTCTGCCCATTTTCGGTACGGGGACCGTACTGATTCCCTGGGCGGTCATCAAACTGCTGAATGGTGCCTACGGTGCAGCGGTATTTCTGCTGGTGCTTTATGCGCTGACCCAGCTGATCCGTCAGCTGATCCAACCAAAGCTGATCGGTGATACCATGGGGATGAATCCGCTGCTGACTCTTTTGTTTCTGTATATCGGATACAGAGTGGGCGGTTTTACAGGTATGATTCTGGCGGTTCCCATTGGCATGATCCTGTTGGAAGTGATCCGCATGGGGGCATATGACTCTTTGATCGACGGCGTACAGGCACTGTATCATGAAGCCGTTCTTCTGATGAAAGAAGCACGATATCATAAAAAGGAGGAATAATATGAGCAAATATACCAAGGAAGAGATTCTTGAACTGGTGGAACAGGAGGATGTGGAATTTATCCGTCTCCAGTTCACCGATATTTTCGGATGCTTTAAAAATGTGGCCATTACCGCTTCGCAGCTGGAAAGGGCTCTGAACAACCGTTACATGTTTGACGGTTCTGCTATAGAAGGATTTGTAAGGATCGAGGAGTCGGATATGTATCTCTATCCCGATCTGGACACATTTGTTGTATATCCCTGGAGACCTCAGCAGGGAAAAGTGGCACGTCTGATCTGTGATGTGTATACGGCCGACCGGATGCCCTTTGAGGGGGAACCCAGATATATTCTGAAAAAGGTGGTTCAGGAAGCCAGAAATATGAGATATATCTTCGATGTGGGTCCTGAGTGTGAATTTTTCCTGTTCAATACGGACGATTACGGCAATCCAACCACCATTACGCACGAGCAGGCTTCCTATTTTGATATGGCGCCCAACGATCAGGCGGAAAATGTCCGCCGGGATATCATCCTGAATCTGGAAGATATGGGCTTTGAGATCGAAGCATCCCATCATGAACTGGCACCCGGGCAGCATGAAATCGACTTCCGTTATGAGGATGCGCTGGCAGCAGCGGATGATATCATGACATTCAAGATGACGGTAAAAACCATTGCAAAGCGTCACGGATTTCATGCTACATTTATGCCCAAGCCTCTGGCAGGACAGGGCGGCTCCGGCATGCATGTGAATATGTCCATTTCCGACGAGAATGGGGTCAATCTGTTTAATGATCCTTCTGATCCCAACGGGCTCAGCGAACTGGCTTATCATTTTATGGCCGGTGTTATGAAGCATATCAAGGGAATCACGGCAATTGCCAATCCGCTGGTAAATTCCTACAAACGGCTTGTGCCCGGATATGAGGCTCCGATCCATATTGCATGGTCAGCAAAGAACAGAAGCCCGCTGATCCGCATTCCTTCCAACCGCGGCCATCATGCGCGTGTGGAGCTTCGTTCTCCTGATCCCACAGCTAATCCCTATCTGATCCTGGCTCTGTGTCTGGCAGCCGGACTGGATGGGATCAAGAATAATCTGGAAGCGCCGGAAGCTGTGACAAGAAATCTGTTTGCCATGACAGCAGAAGAACTGGCAGAGGCCGGAATTGAAGAACTGCCTCTGACCCTTGGGGAAGCGCTGGAAGAACTGAAAAAAGATACCTTCCTGACTGGTATTCTGGGAGAGCATCTTACCGGCAAGTATCTGGAGGCCAAATATGCCGAATGGAATGAATACTGCAATCAGGTTACAGAATGGGAGCTTAACCGCTATTTACGCTATTTCTAATGACAATGACGGAAGCGACTGCTGGAGGTAGATATACGTGACAAATATTATAGTAGTGTTTCCCAAACTGGAGGATGCGAAGAGTATCCGGAATATCCTGACAAGAAGCGGTCTGCAGGTTACGGCTGTATGCAACTGCGGTTCTCAGGCGTTGAGCGCACTGGAAGGACTGAATGACGGCATTGTGATCTGCGGTTACCGTTTTCGGGATATGATGTATTCTGATCTGCATCAGAATCTTCCGAAATATTTTGAAATGCTCCTCGTTACTTCAAAGATGCATCTGCAGGAAGCGGAGGGCATGGGTATTATGAGCATATCCATGCCGCTGCGGTCGATGGATCTGGTGGAAACCGTTGGTATGATGTCCGATGTCATTGTCAGAAAGAGGAGAAAGCGGAAAGAACAGCCTGCCAGACGCAGCGAGGAGGACCGGAAGCTGCTGACGGAGGCAAAAGCGCTTCTGATGGAGCGTAATCACATGAGTGAGGGCGAGGCACATCGTTATATTCAGAAGTGCAGTATGGATACAGGAACAAATATGGTTGAAACTGCAAAGATGATTCTGAGTGTTATGACATGACGGAAAGACAGGGAAAGAATAATTGCAGCAGAAAGGATATTACAGGGAGATTTACACAGATAGAGACTTACATAGGTAGAGACTTACATAGGTAGAGACTTACATAGACAGAGGCTTACATAGACAGAGACTTACATAGACAGAGACAGAAAGGCGGGATGCGCGTATGAAATTTACCAAAATGCATGGAATCGGCAACGACTACGTTTATGTGAACTGTTTTGAAGAAACAGTAAAGGATCCGGTGAAGACGGCGATTGCAATCAGCCCCCGGCATTTTGCAGTGGGCTCCGATGGATTGATTCTGATCAAACCTTCGGAAGTGGCAGACTGCTGTATGGAAATGTACAATGCGGACGGGTCCCTTGGTGCCATGTGCGGCAACGGCGTGCGCTGCGTGGGCAAATACGCGTATGATCACGGAATTGTTGACAAATCAAAAACCACGATTACGGTGGAGACCGGCTCAGGCATTAAAACGCTGAAGTTGACCGTAAAAGACGGAAAAGCTGTTATGGCAGAGGTGGATATGGGAAGTCCTGTGCTGACCAGCCATAATGCAGACAAAGCGCTGGTGATGGAAGATTACCGGAAGCTGACACCGGATGAAATCTGGGAGGATATTGAGGTTGACGGGAAGATCTGGAAGATGATCGGGGTTTCCATGGGTAATCCCCATGCCATTGTATATGTGGATGACACGGACAGCCTGGAGATTGAAAAGATCGGGCCGCTGTTTGAGAATCATCCCCGTTTTCCCGACCGTACCAATACGGAATTTATTCAGGTTGTGGATGATCATACACTGAAGATGAGAGTATGGGAGCGCGGATCAGGGGAGACACTGGCCTGCGGTACCGGTGCCTGTGCCACACTGACAGCTTCCACACTGGCAGGATATGTGAAGGGAAAGGCCGATATTAAACTGCTGGGCGGTACGCTTCATATTGAGCTGCGCGAAGAAGACGGCCATGTGATGATGACGGGACCGGCTGCGGAAGCATTTACCGGGGAATGGGATGAATCGCTCATTGGAGAATAGAATGAATCATTCACCGGAAGGCAGAAAAGAAGGCAGAACGCTTTTATTTGCCGGCGACAGTATTACCGATGCGGATCACCTGTGGGATCCCGGTCCTGATGGACTGGGACACGGGTATGTTCATATGATATCGGAGATGCTGAAAGCCGGTGAAGTGCCGGAGACAGCAGGAAAAAAAGCAGATACTGGTGAAGCATCAGAAATAGCAGAAACCGGGAGCAGAGAGGAATCCGGATATCATATCATCAACAGCGGTTACAACGGCTACCGGGCAGAAGATCTGCTGCGGCGCTGGAACCGGATCTGCCTGAGCAGACAGCCGGATCTGGTTACGCTGCTGGTGGGGGTGAACGAAGTCGGAGCTTCCATGGAAGGCATGGTAACGGAACCGGAGATATTTGAAAGGACTTATGAACGTCTGATTACGGAGGTGCTTCATAACACCCGGGCAGATATGATTCTTATGGAGCCCTTTCTTTTTCGGCATCCGGCTTATCTGATTACATGGAGAAAATATTTTGACCCGCTGCTGCCGGTTATCTCACATCTGGCTGAAAAATACAGCCTGCCGCTGATCCGTCTGGATCAACCGCTTAACGGGCTGGCAGACAGGATTGGAGCGGACCAGGTGACGGTGGACGGCATTCATCTGACGGAGGCGGGGAACCGTTTTCTGGCAGAGCAATGGATAAAAATGTACCATCAGGTGGAAAAATAAAGGAAAAATACGGCAGAGCGTGGATAAAATGGCATTCTGCAGATGGATCATACCGCTGCCGTAAAGCAAAAATCATCCAGTGTCTGCGGCGATTACGCAAATAGACTGCAGATATTGATACACAGAGACAAAGATACAAACACAGAGAGTTAAAGAGACAGAGAGGAAAAGCGTTTATGAAATTATGGGGAGGCCGTTTTACAAAGGCTACAAATCAACTGGTGGATGAATTCAATGCATCCATTTCTTTTGATAAAAGATTTTACAAACAGGATATCACCGGAAGTATTGCCCATGTGACCATGCTGGCAAAGCAGGGAATCCTGACAGAGGAAGAACGGGACTGCATTAAGGCCGGTCTGGAAGGGATTCTTTCAGATATTCAGGAAGGAAAACTGGAGATCGATGAGACGGCGGAGGACATCCACAGCTTTGTGGAAGCAACTCTGATCGAACGCATCGGCGATACGGGCAAGAAGCTGCATACAGGCAGAAGCCGCAACGATCAGGTGGCTCTTGATATGAAGCTGTACACCCGTGACGAGATTTCCGAACTGCACGGACTGGTTGTGGAACTGCTGAAAACGATTCTGAAGATCATGGAGGAGAATACGGAAACGTATATGCCCGGTTTCACCCATCTTCAGAAAGCACAGCCTCTGACTCTGGCACACCATTTCGGTGCTTATTTTGAAATGTTCCTGCGGGACAAATCACGTCTGGAAGATATTTATAAACGCATGAATTACTGTCCGCTGGGATCCGGTGCGCTGGCAGGAACCACCTATCCGCTGGACCGCGAATATACGGCCGAACTGCTGGGCTTTGACGGCCCCACTTTCAACAGTATGGATTCCGTAGCAGACCGTGATTACCTCATTGAGCTGTTGAGCGCCATGGCCACGATCATGATGCATCTGAGCCGTTTTTCCGAGGAAATCATTATCTGGAACAGCAATGAATATCGTTTTGTGGAAATCGATGATGCGTACAGTACCGGTTCCAGTATTATGCCTCAGAAGAAAAATCCTGACATTGCGGAGCTGGTTCGCGGAAAGACAGGACGTGTCTATGGCGCGCTGATGTCGCTGCTGACAACCATGAAGGGGCTGCCGCTGGCTTACAATAAGGATATGCAGGAAGATAAGGAAATGACCTTTGATGCCATTGATACAACAAAAGGATGTATTCAGCTTTTCACAGGTATGATCGCAACCATGCGTTTCCGCAAGGATGTGATGGCCAAATCAGCCATGAACGGATTTACCAACGCTACCGATGCAGCTGATTATCTGGTAAATCACGGTGTACCTTTCCGTGACGCTCATGGAATCATCGGACAGATCGTTCTGTATTGCATCGACAAGAACATTTCCATTGAAGAAATGAGTCTGGAAGAGCTGAAGGCAATCAGTCCCGTATTTGAAGAGGATATTTATGATGCCATCAGCCTGAAGACATGTGTGGAAAAGAGAACTACCATCGGAGGTCCCGGACCTGATGCCATGAAACAGGTGATTGCGCGCTGCCATAAACTGCTGGAGGAAGAGTAGAAAACAGTCAGCAGTAAGAAATCCGGCAGTAAAAAGAATCGACACGGAAAAGCAGTTACAGGAAGAAAAACAGCGCACGGAAAAAACAGCCGGTAAGAAGAAAAACAGTGTACGAAAAGAATGGCCGGCAAGAAAAAGCAGAACATTGAAAGGGGAAGTCAATATGGCAAATATGGATTATGCAAAGATCAGGGAGCAGTACAGGGAACTGACTGAGCTGCTGATTGAAAAAAAACTGACGATTACTACAATGGAAAGTGCTACGGCAGGCCTGATTGCTTCCCTGATCACAGACACGGAAGGTTCTTCTGCTGTACTGAAAGGTGCATTTGTCACATACTGCAATGAAGCGAAGATCATGCAGGGGGTACCTGCGGAGATCATCGATACTTTCGGTGTTTATTCACCGGATACTGCCCGGGCCATGGCAAAAGCCTGCCGGGCGGCTTATCGGGCAGATATCGGTGTGGGTATTACAGGATCCTTTGGCAATGTGGATCCCAATAATGCAGACAGCGTACCCGGCGTGCTGTATTATACGATCGATTTCAGAGGACGTCTGAATACATTCCGACTTGATCTGGATCCGCTTCCCACCCGGCTGGATTATAAGATGAAGGCAGCTGGTGAGGTGGTGGATACACTGTTACTGATGCTTTAAGGATGGAATTACAGGAAATTGCAGTTCAGATTTTGATAGTGAATTCAGTATGGGGAATGCGGAATTACAGTGTGCCCTGCGCAGGGAGAAAATGGTATGGGTTTATTTTCCAGAAAGAAGAAAGTTCAGAAAATTGATTTTGATAAGACCGGGAAACGGCCGGTGATCCGGGCGAGTATCTGTACCGGGGAGCAGGTAGCCGGTTTTAAGGATATAAAAACCGGGAGATTTGAGGATTTGATGGTCATACGGTCGGAAGAGGACCGGAGGTTGTTCATGGAACTGTATGACGTAAAAGAAGAAGAGCTTAAGAAGGAATATTAGGCAGCAGTCTCTTCATCAGCAGGATACTTCAGGATATGAGGCTCCATTACTGACAGGTTCTGTCCGGAGACGCGCTCCCGCTCAGATCAAACGCAGCGGTGCTAAGCTCTCGACCCGTCTTTTAGACGGCCCGCTCGCTAAGAACCGGCGTTTTCAATGGTCTCCTTGACAGGACCTGTCAGTAATTCCGCCGCCGCAGGTTCTGATGGTATCCGGCAATAATGAAGCAGACTGCGCATGAGAGAGGCACATCTGATTTGATAAGGGCTGTATCAGTCCTTGCGGCAGGGTGTTTTTTGTTGTTCAGCTACACTTTCTTATTGTGTTTTTTTGATTCCTTCCGCGGTTTTTATGGGGCTCTGAATTGTCTGCGCCTTCATTCACTTTGCTCATAGAGAAAGCGGATGGTTTCGTAGATTTCCTGAAAGTTGATGATACAGGTGCCGTGCCAGATGGTGACGGGGATCTGGTCGTGGAAGGTGTAGATGGTTATGAGGGCATCGTGTTCCAGATCATAGACCAGAATTGTTTTTTTGTCAGGGTCTATGAGCCAGTATTCACGGACACCGGCATTGAGATATTTGTTTAGCTTTATGACGGTGTCTTTTTTTCTGGTGGCGGGTGAGAGGATTTCAATGATGAAATCAGGAGCTCCGTAAATGCACCGGCTGGTGATTTTGCTGCGGTCACATACAATGGCAATATCCGGCTGCAGCATGGTTTTATCATCGCAGTCCAGCTGTACATCGATGGGTGAGATAATGGGGAGGCAGCTGCCGCTATGGGTCATAACGTGATTGAGCAGTCTGGTGTGTATTGCACCTGCAATCAGCTGATGAATGGATGAGGGGGCTGCCATCTCATAAATGACCCCGTCAATCAGTTCTGCCCGTTGATCATCGGGAAGGCTGTAGTAATCTTTTAAAGTACAGGTTCTCCGTCCGCCGGCCAAAGCGGTTCGGGTATGGCCGGAAGCCGGATCAGTATCAATATGCACAATATCAGCAGTATAAGTCGTATCATCATTTTTGATATTATAAGAGGCAGTCTCGTGTATGCAGGCAGCTTCTTTTTTTTGAAAAATGCGTTCCAGTGCGCAGAGCGTTTCATAGCGCGGTGCCCGGGTTGCTCCGCGGAAAATCTTCTGCACGGTACTCAGAGGAACACCGGATAAACTGGAGATCTGCTGATAGGAGTAGCCGAGCTCGATTTTGCGCTGTTTCATTTCTTCTATAGTCATGACGATTCCTCCGTTTTACAGGGAAATAATGTAATATAAGGATATCAGGATTTCGAAAGCGTGAAACGCGAAGAAATCCGTTGGTATCATGTCATGGGGGAAAATCCTTTCGCACCCAACATTATATAAGTGATGATAGGAAAAATATAGCATATAAATAGTATTAAAACAACCATTTTGATGTAGAAATGGATAAAAAATGGTATATCCGGTATAGATGGCTATCTGTGATCGTATTATGAGAAAAATGTAAGGCTGGAACAGAAGTAAGATAAAACTTCTCTTCCAGCCTTGTTTCAGCGTGATTCCACCGACATGAAAATCAGGGAACTGTTCCGATATTATTCGGCATGTCTATTATTCGGGATTTCCTGCAGAATCATCCGCTTTGCTGTCCGGGGGTGTCTTTTTCTCTGCCATCTTTCCTCCCAGATAACCGGAGAGGACAGACTGGAGATCAACACCGGTGGATTCTTTCAGGCCGTCGGTTACCTGTGTGACAGTCTGAATGATATCGCGGGTCAGCTTTGTGGAGTTGCCGTCGCCGTACATGGTGATCTTATCCACGTTGCCCAGCGGTGTGGCAGCATTTTTCACGACTTCGGGCAGCGCTTTGAAATACATCTCCAGAATAGCAGCCTGACCGTATTTTTTCATGGCCTCTGCCTTCTTTTCGATACCTTCTGCTTCTGCCAGTGCCTTTGCACGAATAGCTTCTGCTTCCGCCAGACCTTTTGCTTTGATGGCTTCCGCCTCTGCCAGTCCCTTTGCTTTAACAGCCTCGGCTTCCTGTTCCTGTGAGAACTTATCAGCTTCCGCCTGTGCTTTCAGGGCTTCCGCTTCTTTTTCCACTTCGTATTTCTTCGCTTCTGCGTCACGCTGACGTTCGAACAGTTCCGCTTCCGCTTTTTTCTGGCGGTCATACTGTTCCGCATCGGCACGCTGCTCCACTGCATAGCGTTCCGCTTCGGCTTTCTTGCGGATCTCCGCTTCCAGCGTTTTTTCCGTAATCTCAACTTCACGGGCTTTTAACTCGATCTGTTTTTCCTGCTTTGCCAGATTGGCGTTGGCAGTGGTGATCTCGATGGACTTACGCTGCTCCTCTTCCTGAATTTTGTAGGCGGCATCAGCTTCTGCCTTTTTAATATCGGAAGCCTTTTTCAGTTCCGCCTGTTTGATCGCCAGTTCATTTTTCTTAATGGAGATCTCTGTCTCGGCGTTGATCTGCGCGTCATTGGCTTCTTTCTTGGCAATGGCCTGTGCTTTGGCAATTTCCTTCTCACTTTCCGCACGGGAAATAGCTGCATTCTTCTGAATCTTGACGATGTTGTCCACACCCAGATTTTCAATTACGCCATTGTTGTCAATGAAGTTCTGAACGTTGAAGCTGACAATATCAAGTCCCATGGCAGCCAGATCCGGTTCTGCATTCTCCTTGACCAGATTGGCAAATTTCTGGCGGTCGGAAACCATCTCTTCCAGATACATCTTGCCCACGATCTCTCGCATATTGCCTTCCAGAACCTCTCTGGAAACCTGCGCAATGTAATCAACAGGCTTATTCAGGAAGTTCTGGGCGGCCAGCTTCAGCCGGTCTTCGCTGTCGCTGATCTTGATGTTGACCGCTGCATCCACACGGATATTGATGTAATCGGCGGTGGGAACTGCGGTAGCTGTCTTCACATCGATGGGAATCAGCTGCAGATTCAGTTCATCCTTTTTCTCCAGAAAAGGAATCTTGATACCGGCCTTACCGATCAGAAATTTGGGATTTTTCCGCAGACCGGAAATGATGTAAGCTGTGTCGGGTGATGCTTTTACGTAGCCGGTGATCATGATAAAGATGAAAAGTACGATCACCAGCAGGACGGGCCATATGGTTCCCAGAACATGTAAAAAAGTATCCATAGATTGTCCTCCTTATGTAGATGAGATTATTATAGCAGTATTTTAGGGAAAATGGGGCGGAGATTGATTTTTTAATGGTACTGGTTCAGGCTTCTGCCTGAAGGGAAGGGTGAAGTTTGTGAGGCAGGATACCATGGTCATTCTGCCGCAAAGTTTTTTCTCTTCAGGCGGGATGAAGCTCTGAACCGTATGGGGAGAGTGGATAGATGAGAACGAACAGCGGTATATTTCAGAGAATTGTGCTATACTGAAAAGTGTCAAAAATGCCTGTATTGCGTGATGACACGAATCGTGTCATGCATGTGACGAAGCGATTCTTTATGATTCCGGTGTTCTTTGCTACCTTGAAATTAACCGAAAGGAAAAAGGAAAGCGAGGACATTTATATGAGGAAAAATGGAAAAAAAGAAATTGTTTCAGGAAGTGTGTGGACTGCGGTGTTTGCTGTCTGGACTGTATTAATACAGGTGGTAGATGTGCAGCCATCAGGACAAAATGGAACAGATATTGGATTCGCCGCATTCAATTGCTGGTTTCATAATCTGACAGGGGTGAATATGACTATCTATACCATCACGGATTGGCTTGGACTTGTTCCGTTATTTGTCTGCATTTCGTTTGCTGTACTGGGTCTGGTTCAATTAATACAGAGAAAGAGTCTGTTCAAAGTGGATAAGGATATCATTATTCTTGGAATATATTACATTGTTGTAATATCTGCTTACCTGATATTTGAGGTGATTCCAATTAATTATAGACCGGTCCTGATTGAAGGTGTTATGGAAGCTTCGTATCCTTCTTCAACTGTACTTCTTGTATTATGTGTCATGCCGACACTTACAGAACAGATGAATCGCAGAATAATGAACCACGGAGTGAAAAAAGTTATTGGAATTCTCACAATACTGTTTTCCGGCTATATGGTAATTGGAAGATTAATATCAGGGGTTCATTGGTTTA
Source organism: Lachnospiraceae bacterium (assembly GCA_028724245.1). Classification (GTDB taxonomy): domain Bacteria; phylum Bacillota; class Clostridia; order Lachnospirales; family Lachnospiraceae; genus TWA4. The sequence goes on along the minus strand of JAQYDI010000148.1, from coordinate 1,734 downwards.
CAGATATTGCAGGTTCTGTATTCTTAAGTGCAGGTTTATTTTTCTTCTACAAAGGAATTGTATTGATGAGTAATAAATACTAAGTAAAAGAATCAGGGGGATTGCTCATGGAATTTCATGAAAAGCTTCAGGAACTTCGTAAGAATAGAGGTTTAACTCAGGAGGAACTGGCAGCGGCATTATTTGTTTCAAGAACGGCCATTTCAAAATGGGAGTCAGGCAGGGGGTATCCCAGCATTGATTCACTAAAGGAAATATCAAAGTTTTTTTCCGTAACAATTGATGATCTGCTGTCCGGAGAGAAGCTGCTTTCTATTGCAGAAAATGAAACCAGATTAAAGATTCAACGGATGTGTGATTTGCTGTTTGGTATTGTTGATGTATTTTCGGTGATTCTTATTTTTCTACCATTGTATCCGAATCCAATTGATGGATATATTTATTCGGTAAATCTGTTTACGTATACAGATACAACAGAAATAAACCGTCTGATATATTGGATTGCATTTCTTGTTCTTACAGCGATGGGATTTGTGAAGATTATACTGACGTATTTCAGAATTGAAAAAGCAGAGAAATTTATAACAGCTTTATCAATGGGACTCAGTATAATGACAGTACTGTTTTTAGCAATGACAAGAGAGACTTATGCCATTGCAGTGGAGTTTTTGCTGTTGATCGTAAAGGGGGCATTACTTTTAAAATATGTAAAAGCTGATGCATAATTGTATAGTTACTGGTTTAGGATTCTGCCTGAAGGGTAAAGTGTGTGCGGCAGGATACCACAGTCATTCTGCCGCGAAGGGTTTTTCTTCAGGCGGGATGAAGCTTTAACCGTGCGTGGGGAGAATGGATAGATGAGAACGAATAGCGGTATATTTCAGAGAATTGTGTTATACTGAAATTGGTCCCAAAGAGAAAATTTATGTCAGAAAAGTGTTAAGAGGAGTGTGTACCGATAAAGTGGGTATTTACTTGAATCCTAAAAAGCGGGCTTTTCAGAAAGCGTTGAATTCTCAGATATATGTTGATAAAAGTGAATTGATTGCATATACCAATCAGGTACTTAATTCGGAGCAGCAGTATATTTGTGTCAGTCGCCCGAGAAGATTCGGAAAGTCTATGGCGGCGAATATGCTTGCGGCTTATTATGGGAGAAGTGCAGATTCCAGAGAAGAATTTGAACACTTGAAAATCGGAAAAGAGGCTTCATTTCGGAAATATTTGAACCGGTATAATGTGATTTTTTTGAATATGCAGGAATTTTTGAGTGATAATCCTGATATCGAGGCGATGAAGCAGTCTATTGAGGATAGCCTTCTCTGGGAATTGTCAGCGGAATATCCAGATATTCATTATTCTGACCGGAAAAATCTGATAAGAACATTGTATGACATATTTGATGTGGAGAACATCCCGTTTATTTTTATTATTGATGAATGGGATTGCATTTTTCGGGAGAAAAAAGAAGATAAGGATGCACAGAGCATTTATCTGAATTTTTTAATAAATCTGTTAAAAGACAAGTCTTATATTACGCTTGTATATATGACGGGAATTTTGCCAGTCGGGAACTGTTTACGCGATTCCGAATGGGATATGATTGTTTTAAACGGGAAGTTTTTATACCAAATGCGGAAATCAGAGCTGTATTCATAACGGCTGTTAAAAATTCCGGTTGGCAGGAATGGAATAAAATGTAAAGGAAGATTGGAGAGTGATTGATTATCAAAG
>JAQYDI010000147.1 GCA_028724245.1 Lachnospiraceae bacterium | reverse complement strand
GGCTTTTTTTCGCATGCCATTTTTTCTGTCTGGCAGTTTCCTGCAGATGAACTGTCATCTTTTTTATCCCCATTTAACTAAACCCTCAACAAAGAATCGTGCCCAGGCTAATTTCTTAGCGAGTTTCCGAGATTACTCTATCCTAACAAAATGGGAGAAAAGCAATCGGTTATGTGAAAATACGAAAAGGCGTTATATTCAATACGTTCTGAGTGTAGTGTCTGATGCAAACGTCTGAAATCCATATCCTGGCATATTACCATAACCTCCGGAAAGGAGGGATATGCCATGCGAAAAAATCATGATGAAAAGCAGCCAGGATATCAGGTAAGGTACATACAGATGCCCCAGCATCCGGAAATCTATGCTGTTTTTTACATAAAATGGAATACACTTTGTCTTAACAGCTGTTTTTCTGGTGACTCAAAACTGATCATCGTGCAGCAGGAAAAATAGATTCAGCTGATATTGGAATCAGGCCCGTCCTCCGGATCAGAATCAGTGGGCGGGTATTTTTCCAGACATTCCTCCAGGGTATCTGGAATATCCGGGAAAGGCTTGGAATATTCAAAGTTCTGAGATTGTTTATTCTCATATATCTTTTGAATTTCAAGTAATTCGGTAATTTGATGTTCTATAAACTTTTTATATGGATCATCTAATAAATCATATTTTTCCATAATAATGGATATAGGATAATCACATCCATTTAAATAGCTTAAATCATCATTTAAATCGTCCATCAACCAATCTGAATCGACATTATATTTTAATGATACACATGTGATTAACATTGGCGTTGGGGAAACATTTCCTAATTCGATATTAGATAGATTCCCACGAGAAGTGCCAATTGATTTAGCAAATTCTTCTTGTGTTAATTTATTTTTCTTTCGAATCAATCTTATTTTATCGGCAAATTTCATTTACATCTCCCTCCTTAAAAGCATAATAGCAAACACAAATGCAATTGTCAATGAAAAAATCATTAATACAAGCAAAAATAAAAAATAAAAATATTGACACAAGCATAATAAGGTGATAATATGAATCAAAACAAGCAAATTATAAACAAAAAATCATTAATACAAGCAAAGGAGGCAAAATGGATAGAATTTTGACAGCAAATCAGATTGGAGAGTTAGCTAAAAATCTGTATCCCAAATATCAGAATTTGATTTTAACAAACATCACAATGTTGTTATTCCAGCAGTGTTGTGATGAAGAAAAAGAGAATGCTAAAAATAATGCAAAAGAATCTGAGTGATCTGCCTGATGTAAAGCAGGAAAGGAGAGTACAGAAGTATTTGAATTAAACGAAAATGCAGCAGTCGTAATCCGTTTTACTGACGGAATAATAAAAGATTATGCGAACTGTAAGGAAAAAGCAGCAGTACCCGGAGGGCCGGGAAAAAACTGTGCAGACTGTTCACTTGATATTCCCAATAATAAACATTGTCTGTTGACGATGTTTCCGGAGATCGAAGAGGAACTGGAGAAAAGAAAGGCGGAAAAAGATGAAGAAATGCAGTGAATGCAGATTTGCGAAGTTTGTAGATGGCAATGGTAATCCGAACCGTTATTACTGTTATAACGAAGATGCACGGTTCGCAAAAAGCGAGTGCGATCCGTATCCACTGATCTGCAGGACAGATCGGTACAGCATCGAGATGAAAATCAAGACAAGTCCCAGATGGTGCCCGTTCCGAAAAACATCGAAAGAGCAGCAGGAGCAGGGAAAGAAATATATTACAGACAGAGGACTTCTGGCGTATGTCACTGACGGAATCAGCAAAGGCGGTAAATGGATGACGGTGGTCCATAAGGATAACTTCCATGGAATACACCGGATTGTGAGCAAAAATCTTCCACTCAGGGATACCAGGGAAGAAGCGCAGGCAGATTTGGATACATATGCCAGAAAACGGGGCTGGAAGGAATATAAGTGGTAACTGGATAGACAGAAAAAAGGCTTCCGGCAGAACCAGAAGCCCCTTCCTGAGTGGTTTCCACTCATATCAAGTCAAGTAAAACAATTATATCCTTTATGGATGTGGTTGTCAATCAAGAATTTGGAAGGGGATGGACTGGGGATGGCAATTTATACGGAGCCAAAGAGAAAAATCAATGTTCCGCTGGATATTGAAGAGATCATTCTGATCAAGGAAAGCCTGGATGATGCAGCGAAAAAGCAGAAGGCTTTTTCTGAAAATCCGCGTACCAATATGGCGTTAAGCGGATCCGCGCGTAAGAAGTCAGATGCAATGCAGAGCCTGATGGACAGATTGTCCATCTACGGGTATGGATATCAGGAATAATGCTTCTTTGTGGCATGGCCATTGGAATAAATTTATCACAGCACTTTATTGTAAGCCGTGGCTGCCGGCTTCCCGGCGGCCGGAAAGGAGGAGCATATGACAGAGAAGAAATATTATACAATATCAGAGTTGTCCAAGATCGGGTTTTCCAGATATGAGCTGCAGTGTGCAACCCGTATTGAAGGACAGACATTTGCAACGAGGCAGCATTCAGGACGCGGAGCGACGTGGAAATTTAATCTGGATGAATACATAGAGTTCCGGAAACGGCAGATGGCCGGATAAAAGGAAGCGTTACCATCTGGTAACGAAATACAGCAGATTAAAAGACACCGTTACCAACTGGTAACTGATTTCAGATATTTTAGTTACCGGATGGTAACGATTTGACAGACAGTTACCAGTTGGTAACTAAAAAGAAGATGGATAGTTACCAGTTGGTAACTGGTAGGTGAAAGAATGGAGCAGAAGTTACCATCTGGTAACTGGAAAGGAAAGAGAATGAGACAGGGAATTGATTCCGGTAATTTCTGGACGAAGAGCAGCACAGGGTTTTCGTATCAGAGCGGTTTGATTGAGTGCGCTGCTGAACCGGTGGCAGCAGATAACAGGATTGTATATGAGGACAGATTTTATTCCGTTGGGGAATGCAGGGATGCTGTGGAAACAGATAAGACTGAGAGTGACAACATGTTTCTCCAGATGCTTCCCGCAGTTGGGCAGGCCATTGTGGCCAGAAAGCTGAAACCAGATCAGGAACTGGAACTGGGTGTAGGAACCCCGCTGAAGCGGTATGGTATGGAAGCACCGAAGTATAAGGATTATTTCATGGGCAGGAAATTTGATTTCCGGTGGAACGGGAATCCATACAGTATTGAAATCACGCGGGTAGAGGTCTATCCGCAGGGGTACGCTGCCTATCTGGCCAACTATGATAAGTTTTCCGGATATAAGGAACTGAATGTGATTGACATCGGCGGTGGTACGGTGGATGCTTTTATGATCTCCGGAGGTATGCCGATTACATCGAGTTTTGTCAGCCTGAACCGCGGCGTGATCAACCTGACGAATAAATGCCGGGACGATCTGGAGCCGATCGGGGTCAATATCAGCGAGAATCAGATCTGCAGCTCTGTGATGGAACTGGAAAATCTGCATCTGAAGGCGGAGCTGATTGACCGGATCTGCAGGCTGCAGAGAGACCAGTACATAAAGGATCTGTTATACCGGCTCAGGGAACGGGGATTTGATTTTTCAGTGCCGACCTTGTTTATTGGCGGCGGAGCGATGCTGTTAAGTAAATTCTGGGAGCGGTATCAGATCAATACAGTGGGCTGCCTGGATGAAACGGCCAATGCCCGGGCATATGAAGCGCTGCTTGACCGGGTGATGTGATGGCAAGGATCAGGAAGCTGCTTTCACTGGATCCGGACGTGGAAGTGCATCGAAAGGCACTGGAGATTCTGGAAGCACATGGCTGCAGCTCGGATTTTATCGTGGAATGTATATTGCACTATGAAAATCTCCTGACCAGAGAAGATCTGCAGCAGGAAATTGAGAGGCTTTTGCAGAAGCTTCCGGCGGCATCAGGAACACCAATTACGGAAAACCGGGAGGATGGCAGAAAAAGCAGCAATGCCATTAATCAGATCCCGGAATGTATGTTTGACCTTATGAAACAGATTTAGATAAAACCTGCACTGTCGGGAGACAGGGCCATATCACTTGACCTCCAATCAATAACACAGGACAGGCGGTGAAATCCAGACGCCTGTTACGGATTATAAGCTCAGTGGCAGAGCAGCCGGCGCGGATCAGCCGGAATGGCCGGGTTCGAATCCCGGATAATCCGCTGCTTCGGGTATGCCCGGAGCAAATTGAACTCCCTTAAATTTCTCTTCTTGGTGGCCGGCATGAGAGCTGCATGCCGGCTGCGCGCCGGGGCGCTGATGGCACAGCGGAGCCGGGATAATCCCGCTGTCCCGGAGAGCCGGTTCGAATCCGGCCCCCGGCATTTGGCCAGTTGGAATATGGGTATTTTTCTCCTTTCACATTAACACAGAAGGGCGGGTGAAACCAAGACCGCCCCATAGGGCCATCGCCAAACGGTAAGGCACAGGATTTTGATTCCTGCAATTCCGGGTTCGAATCCCGGTAGCCCTGCTCCTTCCGGTTTGTAGCTTTTCCGGAAGGATATGCTATTTCCTCTTAGATATTGGACCGGCATTGGGGGTGCCGGTCCCTGAAGGACCTTTAGCTCAGTTGGTTAGAGCACCCGGCTCATAACCGGTTTGTACCGGGTTCGAATCCCGGAAGGCCCATTTGCCGGTATCGGTAACCGTAAACCAAATCCTTTTCTAATGTAATAATGCACTATGCTTCATGGATACCGGCAGCCGATCAATACTCAAATTTCAGAGTAATCTCGGAAACTCGCTAAGAAATTAGCCTGGGCACGATTCTTTGTTGAGGGTTTAGTTAAATGGGGATAAAAAAGATGACAGTTCATCTGCAGGAAACTGCCAGACAGAAAAAATGGCATGCGAAAAAAAGCCT
>JAQYDI010000146.1 GCA_028724245.1 Lachnospiraceae bacterium | reverse complement strand
TTCCACAGGGGAGGACGCAGATTGGGGTCAAAGGAAATCAGCGCACCGGCTTCCTCTGCAAGGCGGATTGCTTTTTTCGTAGCAGCACGCACACCCTCATGGGTCATGGACAGAGTTCCGAAATGAAAAATCTTTGAATTTTCAATCAGTTCTTCCGGAATTTCATCTTCCGCAAGCATCATATCCGCCCCAGGATTGCGGTAGAAAGAAAAATCACGGTCGCCATCTTCAAATGTATGAACCAGTGCAAGCGTTGTATGTACTTCATCATCCATCTGAAGCCATGCGGAATCAATACCTGTTTCTTCAAGGGCAGCTTTCAGCTGCTTTCCAAAGAAATCATTTCCGACTTTTCCAATAAAAGCCGTCTCATGGCCCAGTTTTGTCAGCATCGCCAGCACGTTGCAGGGTGCACCGCCCGGATTAGCTTCAAACAGGGAATTTCCCTGATTACTTTTTCCGTTTTCGGTAAAGTCAATCAATAACTCGCCCAATGCGGTTACGTCATACTTCTTCATATACTTTGCAACCTCCTGTTATCATATTTTGTTATTTACGAACTCCGGCTCCAGAGTAGTTCCTCCATAAGCATAAGAAACCGGCAGGCAGACCATCAAATTCCAGTTTTCCATGGGTCATATGTTCTTCAAAAAAGGGATAAAAATGTTCCATCGGCTCGCTGTCATCCAGAATCTTCATGGAATATTTCAGATTCCGTTTCAGGCATCCGTTTTCAAAGCCCGCCTTTCGTTTGTTCGGTTCGTTATTCAAAGAGGAACCAATCCGCAGAAAAGCCACATTATGGCATCCCAGATCGGCAAGTTTTTCTGCAGCCATCTGTCCTCCGGCAAAGTTGTCGCTGGATACACAGGGAATCGAAGAGTTTATAATGCGGTCAATTGACACAAATGGCAGATCTTCACCGATGATCAGGTCATCGCTGTACGTTAGCCCGATGATTCCATCCACCTTGCTCTTCCTGACCATGGTGATATACTCCTGTTCCACTTCCGGATTCTGATCAGTCGTACACAGAAGCATGCGGTAATTTCGTTTTTGCAGTTCAATATTAATTTCATTCGTCAGTTCCGCCAGAAAAGGATTCACCGTATTGGGTACCATCAAAGCTACCGTATACGTCTTGCCGGATTTCATCCCCTGTGCATAGCTGTTAACCTGATACCCCAGTTTATCAATCGCATCTTCCACACGCTGTTTGTATATTTTCCCTACAGGAAGCCCATTCACAACCTTGGATACGGTTCCCAGAGCGACTCCGGCTTCACACGCCACATCCTTCATGGTAGGTACGGTGTTCTTTTTCTCCATTACGAAAGTTCCTCCGATTCTTTCAAATTCCTGTATCTGACAATCCTTTACCGAAGAATCCGGAAAAGGACAGCAGTTTTTCCCTGCTGCCCCTTTCCTTTTTAAATATCAATCCTTATGATATTGTCAATTACACATCATTCAATCAAATCATACTTTATTCTGCAACATTTTCAAAATAAGCATCCAGATATTTCTGGAAGATATCAAGCATATCTTTCAATCCGTATGCATCCAGATCCTTCAGATACTGATCCCAGTCTGCATCGGTGAAACCGTTCATAATCCAGTCGGATTTCTTTGCATTGATTGTTTTGGTAATATCAGCCTGCAGATTAGACAGCTCTTCTGTATCTTCACGGCTCATAAATACGTTGGGATATACATATTTTGTATTCATATCCGGTGTGTAGTAGTCTTTGATCCAGTCCAGACGGTACTGTGCATCGTCAGGGCAGGTTACATATACGCCATAGTATTCATCCAGAACCGCCAGAGGTCCGCCAACAGCTTCTGCTTCTCTTACTTCTACAGGAGATGCATCACCCAGAGGCGCATGTTTCAGCATATCTCCGCCGTTTTCATTTTTGCCCAGTTCAAAGATATCGAAATCGTCATCTTCACCGTAGGTACCCCAGTTGTTCTGAGGAGACTGGAAAGGATCATACATCTGATCAAGCCATGCGCAAACAAGTGCAGGATTCTTTGCAACAGCTGTTACTACGCAGCGTCCGCGGTCAAAACCACTGGTGAAGGATCCGTTCTGAGGGGTGATATTTCTGGTATCTGCTGTCAGAGCCGGCAGGGGAACATAATCTTCCAGATTGTCGACGTTGGCAACATCCCAGCTGAAGCATACACCGTAACGATGAGATTTACCCTTGGAAACATAGGTTGACCATTCCTGTGTAAAAGCTTCGGGATCGATCAGGTTTTCTGCATACAGGGAATGCAGCCATTCGATACCTTTCTTGAAGCCTTCCTGAGTTGCACTGCAGATAACTTTCTTGTCGTCAGTAACTGCAATATGTCTGCCCTTATCTGCATCGCCGTAGCCTTCTCCAAAACCATTGATCAGGATGCTGGGGTCCTGGCCGCCGTCATTTACGATACAGGACATGGGAATAATGCTGCCGTCAATGTTGAATTCAGCCTGAAGTTTGGAAGCGTTATCGCGGAAAGCGATCAGAACCTTTTCAAATTCTTCTACTGTTGTTGGCATATCCAGTTTCAGGAAATCCAGCCATTTCTTATTAATAAAACTCATGTTGTCCACTGTCTGAATCGCTGTTTTATCTGAACCCAGCTGTTCAATCCAGGGTAAAGCCCAGATATGGCCTTCTGAATCTGTACACATAGCCTTGTATTCCGGATATTTTTCAAATACAGCACTCAGGTTGGGCATATAAGCATCAATGTACTCTTCCAGAGGAATGATAACACCCTGATCTGCATATTTCAGAAGGTCACTGTCACTGAAGCCTGCAGTGAAGACAAAATCAGACAGTGTATCTACGTCAGCCATTGCCAGAGAGATCTTGTCGCCCCACTGATCAGACTGAATGGCATTCCATTCAATCTTCACATTGGTCTTTTCCTGCAGACGCTTGAAAATAGTACGGTTGTTGGGATTTGATTCTGTACTGGGCGGATAGCTGATCATACCGGTCAGTGTGGTTTCTTCTTTTAAAGGAAACGCCAGTTCCGCTTTATCAACTTCCTGAAATTCTCCGCTGTTCAGTTCCGTTTTGCCGCCGCCGCCGCAGGCTGTCATTGAAAATACCATACCAGCTGCCAGAACAGCTGACATCACGCGCTTAAATATTCTGCTGTTTTTCATGCTAAACTCCTTTTCATTTTGCTCTTTCATTTCTTAAATCGTCATAATTTACAAATCATCATAACTCTTAAATCATCCTGTCCGTTCAGAAAATGCTTATCCCTTGACGGAACCTGCCATAATACCTGCATCAAAGTACTTCTGGAAGAAAGGATACATCACGATCAGAGGTAAACTGGAAACAATGATGGTTGCATATTTCAGCAATTCTGCAAGCTGTGCACGCTGAGCAGTACTCTGCATATCAGAAATCATACCGGATTCCGGCTGGTTCTGAATCAGGATGGAACGAAGCACCAGCTGCAGAGGCTGTTTTGCTGCATCATTCAGATAGATCATGGCATCAAAGTAGCTGTTCCACATACCTACGAACTGCCACAGTGCAAGCACTGCGATAACCGGTGTGCAGACCGGAAGAAGAATCTTAAAGTAATAAACCATCTCGTTGGCACCGTCCACTTCAGCTGCTTCTCTCAGTTCGGAAGGAATTCCCTGATAATAGGTTCTTGCAATAATCATATTCCACACACTGAACGCACCGGGGAGGATAATCGCCCACATGCTGTTCTTCAGACCCATATTGCTGATCAATAAGTATGTAGGAATCAGACCGCCGCCGAAGAACATGGTGATTACAAAGAGTACATTGAAAAATCCTCTTCCCTTAAAATCAGTTCTTGACATGGGGTATGCGGCCAGCAGGGTAACAAACACCGATACAAATGTAAAGACCAGTGAATAGATAACCGCATTTTTAAAGCCAATCCAGATGGATGCATTGGACATTACACGTTCATATGCCGTCAGCGTCCATTTACTGAAATCAAAGGTAAGACCTTTGTTCTGCAGAACAACCGGATCCATAAAGGATGCTACAACGATGTAAATCATGGGGATAATGATTGCAACGACAAACAGACCAAGCAAAACATATCCGGTAATCAGCAATGCCTTATCCTGTAAAGAATATCTGGCAAATCTGCTTTTCTTTTTCATATTCTGCCTCCTTACAATCCTTTGCCCTCATTCATCCGGGCTACTATTTTGTTCACTGCTACCAGAAGAATGACATTGATTACGGTATTAAACAGACCCACCGCCGTTGAAAAACTGTAATCGCCGTCCAGCAGACCTTTTTTGTACACATAGGTTGCAATAATTTCCGATGTACCCAGGTTCAGGTCTGTCTGCAGAGCATAGGCTTTTTCAAAACCGATACTCATGATGTTTCCGGCCTGAAGAATAAACTGGATAATAACCATATCCTTGATGGCCGGCCATTCCACCGTCTTGATCTGCTGGAAAATATTCGCACCATCAATAATCGCCGCTTCCCTCAGATCCTGACTGGCATTGGATAAGGATGCCGTGTACATGATGGATGCCCATCCTGCCCCCTGCCAGATACCGCTGGCGATATAAATGGTTCTGAATGCTTCCGGCATGGTCATGAAGTTGATGCTTGAACCAAACAGCAGGTTGACAGGACCGGTAACGGACAGGAAAATTCGTACCATACCACATAATACAATGACGGACACGAAGTTCGGCATGTACAGTACCAGCTGAATTTTCTTTTTGATTCCCTTACTCTCGATCCGGTTCAGCAGGAAAGCCAGTAATATGGGGATGGGGAAGCCCCACAGCATACCATAGATACTCAGCTTCAGAGTATTCGCCAGATACGTCATAAAATCAGGCGATGACAGGAACCGTGTAAAATACTTCAGGCCAACCCATCTGCTTCCAAGAATTCCGCGTATGGGATTGTAATCCTGAAATGCAATCAGGATACCGCCCATGGGAATGTACCGGAAAATAATGGTCAGGGCCAGAGCCGGCAGCAGGAAAATCACATACAGCTGCCAGTGAGTAACCACATAATTCAGCGTACCTTTTAATCCTGTCCCTTTCTTCAGCGTTTTAGCTGAAGGTGATGTAGAAGATTTTTTCATATTCTCCTCCTTTCGTTTTTTCACCTGTTATTTTACAAATGCACAATTTATTCAGCTTTATGTAAAATCAACTCAGGTTTTGGGTGATTCAAATATAACAAATGCACAATATTTTGTCAACATGTTTTTTTATATTTACACCCTGTTTTTTACAAAATCCAATACATTCATATGTGCATTTGACCAAAATATAGGATTCACCCCGGTGGTTTAGCAGAACTTTTCACTGTTTTTTTACATTTTTACATTTGACACACTCTCTTTTGTGTTTTATAATAATATATGTAATATTTTTTCACGTTCCGAACATATTTTGTAAAATAGAATTAACTGTTCAGAGCCAGCCTCGAAAACACTGCGTGTTTCTATAATAAAAATTTTCCGAACTGATTCTATAAATTCTATAATAAAGGAGGTTCATATGGCTGCCAGAGTAACTATACAGGATATCGCAGATTCACTCGGTCTTTCCAGGAATACTGTGTCAAAAGCCATTAATAATACCGGCGTACTGGCCGATTCTACCAGAGAAAAGATTTTAAAAAGGGCAATGGAAATGGGATATAAACAGTTTTCCTATTCTGCAATTTCAACCGCGGCGCGTCAGGAACGCTCTGTTCTTCCGGCAGGCGGCAAACGGGATATCGCCCTGTTTACTACCATGTTTTTAAGTAATTCCCATTTCGCCTCCACCATGCTGGACAAATTCCAGATGGAGGTTGCACAGTTGGGGTACACGCTCACCATGCATCGGATTCTTGCAGATGAAGTTGCCGCTCTTCAGCTTCCTAAATCATTTATCATGGACAGGTCCTGTGGTATCATCTGCTTCGAAATGTTCGATTATGCTTACAGCAATATGCTCTGTGAACTGGACATCCCTGTTTTATTCGTGGATACACCGGTAATCGGCCTGAACGGTCCGCTCAAAGCCGACTGTCTTTATATGGATAATCAGGCAGGAATCTATTCATTCATTCAGGAAATGAACCGAAGAGGTAAAAAGAGAATCGGTTTCGTCGGAGAATGTCTTCACTGTCAGTCTTTTTTTGAACGATACATGGCTTTCCGTAATGCCATGCACCTTTTAGGACTGCCCTTCCCGGAAGAATACTGTCTCACCGGCAATAAAGAGGGTGTGGAAAACCCTTCCTATAATGACTATCGGGAATACCTGACCGATTCCATACAGCAGCTGCAGCAATTGCCCGATGTTTTCATTTGTGCCAATGATTTTATCGCTCTTGATACATTACATGCGCTTCATAAATTGGGGTACTCAGTTCCGCAGGACATTTATTTATGCGGTTTTGATGATTCGCCGGAATCCAGGATCATGACGCCATCGCTGACCACAATCCACATCCACAGTCAGATCATGGGATTCTCAGCGGCACATCTGCTGATTTCCCGGATCAAGGAGCCTTCGTTGAATTACCGCAGCATCTACGCGGAAAGCACCCTGATTTACCGGGAATCAACCGGAGATTAACCGGGGAATCAACCGAAGTCCCCCACAGCAGGAAGAGCTGACAAAAACGATACTTCAGAAAGGAAGGATTCCTATGAATCAGTTATTTAACCCGGATAGTCCGGTACTGGGATTTATTAACAAAATTGTATATTGTGTTTATCTGAACATTCTGTGGCTGGTATGTTCTTTGCCCATTGTTACAATCGGTGCTTCCACTACAGCACTTTTTTACGTCACCTTAAAAATGGCAAAAAACGAAGAAGGAAATATTACAAGAGCATTTTTTCATTCTTTTAAAGGTAATTTTAAACAGGGAACCATCATCTGGATGATTCTCCTCGTTCTGGGAATCATTCTGGGAATTGATGGATATGTCCTGTATCACATGCAGTTTGAGAATGCCTTCTGGACAATCTGTTCAGCGGTTTTTATCGTAGCACTGGCTGCATATGCAATTGTGGTGATGTATATTTTCCCGCTCCTGTCCAGATTTGATAATACCGTTACTGCCATGTTTAAAAATTCCATCATGCTCGGCATGCGTTTCCTGTTCTGTACCGTGCTGATGGCTGTGATTTATTTTGTCATGGCATTTGTAATCATTAATATCTTTACGCCGGCCGTTATTTTCGGAGAAGGACTTTGTGCTTTCCTGTGCTCCTATCTGCTCTCCAATATCCTGCTGATGTGCCAGGAAAAAGCGGAGAGTACGCCTGAAGCATCAGAAAATGCAGAAGGGGAGCTGTTATGAAGCGAGACGTGAAACGTTCACAGAATCTGGAAACCTTTAAAACTCTTCATGGATGGCAGAAGCTGCAGTATATCTGGGATTACTACAAGCTGCCTCTGGCAGTGCTCTGTATCTTCCTGTATGTCATCGGTTATATCCTTTACGGGCATTTTACCCACAAAGAAACGCTGCTTTGTACGGCACTGGTAAATGTATCTGCCGGTGAGACGCTTACAGAGCAGCTGAATACCGGCTTCCTTGATTTCACAGGAGCGGACAGAAAAAAAGAACAGCTGGAATTGTATACCGGTCTTTACCTGACTGATGATGAGAACAGCCCCTACCATGAATATACCTATGCTTCCCGTATGAAGATTCTGGCATCCATCAACAATAAAGAACTGGATGTTGTCCTGATGAACAAAGAGGCCTTTGATTCTTTTTCTCAAAATGGATATCTGTGCAACCTGGAAGAATTGCTTTCTGCCGAAGATACCTCTCTGTTCAGCCGGTTAAAACCTTATCTGGTAACAAATACGATCATTCTGGAAGACAATTCAGTTGATACGGTACTGGATCCCTCAGTCGCTTACGAGGCCGTTACAGAAGAATACCCTGTCGGTCTGGATTTATCCCAAACCGGCAGGGTAAGTAAAGCCGGATTTGATGATGCGGTATATCTGGGAATCGTTGCCAATTCCCTGAGAAAAGATGCCGCTGTCAATTATATCCGGTATCTGACTGAATAACCCCCTTACCTTACCGCCATTTGCTTCTTGCCTCTATTTGGCTCTTCCGGGAAACAAAAAGCGCCGTACATCGCTACGACGCTTTTCCTTTATCCCGAAATCGCACTTTTCATAACCTACTCTACTTCATTGCCGTTTTTTTCGCCTCTTTTAAAAGCCATGGCATTCTCCAGTGTCGTCTCACTGATGGCAGCCAGTGCTTCCTCCGTGAAGAATCCCTGATGGGAAGTAATCACTACATTGGGGAATGACAGCAGCCGCGCAGTAACGGAAGATTCCATAATATCATCCGAACGGTCTTCAAAGACATTTTTCTTTTCTTCCTCATACACATCCAGTCCAACCGCAAAGAACTTCCGTTCCCGGATGCCTGCAATCAGATCCTCTGTCTTCACAAGTCCGCCTCTCGATGTATTGACCAGTATAACGCCATCCTTCATCTTCTGGATGCTGTCCCAGTTGATCATATGATAGGTTTCATCCATCAGCGGGCAATGGAGAGAGATCAAATCACTCTGTGCCAGAAGTTCATCCAGTGTCACATAGGTTACAAAATCCAGATCCGGATTCGGATACTTATCGTAGGCAATTACCTTCATACCGAAACCATGGCAGATACGGGCCATAGCCGCACCGATCTTACCGGTTCCCACAATTCCTGCTGTCTTTTTATAGAAATTGATCCCCAGCATGCCGCCCAGGCTGAAATCATTCTCCCGAACACGGACATACGCCTTATTAATTCGTCTGTTGGCTGCAAGTGCCAGAGCCATGGCATGCTCCGCCACTGCCTCCGGTGAATATCCGGGAACACGCATAACCCTGATTCCGTATTCTCCGGCTTTCTTAACATCTACATTATTAAATCCGGCACAACGCATTAAAATCAATCCGACACCGCACTCATGGAGCACTTCCACTGTCTCTGTGCCCACATCGCTGCTTACAAATGCACAGATTGCATCATATCCCTTCGCCAGTCTGGCTGTATTCGGGCTAAGCTCCGATTTCAGGTAATCAATCTGAATCTCCGGATATTCCTCACATTTACGTTCAAAGGATTCTCTGTCATAATTTTTTGTATCATAGAATAAAATTTTCATTCTGCAGCACCTCACTTCAGTCAGTATTCATTCTGTTAGAGTACCCTAACGATCAATAACAGTATACATGAAAAATAAAAGACATACTACATGAGTTTTTCTTCATCTTATCAATGAAAATATACAGATTGGACATCTATCCCGTTACAAACCTGCTGCTGCCAGCCTGTCCAGATTTCTTACAATGGTTTTTACAACCTCATCCATAACTATGGGCTTTGACAAATGTCCGTTCATTCCGGCATCCAAAGATGCCTGCACATCCTCGGCAAAAGCATTTGCCGTCATTGCAATAATTGGAATACTAACGGCATCCGGACGAGTCTGCAGACAACGGATGGCTTTTGTCGCTTCATAACCATTCATTTTCGGCATCATAACATCCATAAGAATTAAATCGAATGTGCCTTGCGGGTTTTCAGCAAAGAATCTTACGGCCTCTTCCCCATCGGCAGCCCTGGTAATTTGCATTCCCAGTTCCTCCAGCTGAACAATTGCGATTTCCGCATTCAGGTCATTGTCTTCGGCCAAAAGAATCTTCAAACCTGTCAAGTCTGCATTTCCAACAGAGTAATCCTTTTTCTCGACCTCGCAGGCATCCGTAATCTCCATAGGCAAGTCAACGGTAAAGATTGACCCAACACCTTTCTTACTCTCTACAGAAATCGTACCACCCATCAGGTCAACATACCGTTTTGTGATGGCCATCCCCAAACCCGTGCCCTTATACTGCGTCCTGGCCCCATGCTCTTCCTGTGAAAACTCGTCAAAAATATGATCAGCAAATTCTTCGGACATACCGATACCAGTATCGGAAATCCGATATCGTACATTGATGTGTCGGTCATCTTTTCCGGGATGGTAGCTGACTGAATAGGTGACGATACCTCCATCATGAGTAAACTTCACTGCGTTTCCGAGAATGTTTACAAGCACCTCCCGAACGCGCACTGCATCAGTCAGCACATAGCGCGTTTGCGGTTCTTCCAGTTCGGTCTGGAAGGTGACATCACGATTGGACAGGCAGCCGTACATTATGGTAAGCACGGAATCCGAAACTTCAGCAATATCAACAGGCGTCGGTGCATATTGAATCTTTCCGCTCTCAATACGGCTGATGTCCAGCACATCATTGATAAGTGCAAGCAAATGCTCAGAACTATCGCTGATTTTGTCCAGGCAGCTCCTGATTTCAGGCGATGGACTGTGTTTCAAAGCAATATTGGTGAAACCGATAATAGCGTTCATAGGGGTTCGGATATCATGCGACATATTATTCAGGAAGGTGCTTTTTGCAGCATTGGCTGTTTCAGCCTCCATGCGCAGTCGATTCAGTTCTTTGTTCGTCTCCTGCTCCAGCTTCACCATCTGGCTGCTGCGCTGCACTTTAAGCAAGCTGAAGAATGCCAGCAGCATCAGCAGCGCCATAGCGGAAATAAAGATCGTCTGCGTCCGAATGGTAGAGTTCATCATATCCATGGTGCTGACTGCCACGCAGTCCGCAGGGAGCAGAAGCATCAGCGTCATGTCATAGTCCTTCAGCGATGTAAGACAATAGTAATACTCAGTCCGGTTCAGCAGAATATTCGCAGCAACAATACCATCCTTGTCCAGCTGCTCTTTGATCATGTCAAAACTCCGCCCCTGAACATACTCCACTTCTTTCAGCGCCTTGTAAATATTCCGGGCACCAATGACATCATCATCGTCTGCGTCAAAATAGGCTAATGTTCCGTTCTTCTTGATGATATAGGTTGCCGCGCTGCCGCCGTAGGTTGTGGTGGTATAATACTGTTTCACAGTTTGGATATCCTTCAACAGCACGATATGGGTAAAGCGGACATTATCCTCACCCATTGTGATGACGGAATCCAATTCCTGTGAAAAAACCAAAAAGCTTCCATGAATCGTGTCGGTTTCTGAAACAAAGGTATGCCGCTTTTTCTCATCTAACAGATTATTGATATCATACCAGATGCCTGCAGTGCCATCGCTCAAATACGCAGTACCCTGCTCATCCAGAAGCATCACCCGGCTTCCATACATATCCGTACAGAACAGCTCTTCCAGGCGAGCGATACCATCGCACAATTCCTGTGTGTTTTCAAAATGCGTTCCCCCGACAGCATGATTCAGTCCTGTCACCAGATTCCAATGGATCTGAAGGCCGCTGTCCAGATTTGCCTGAATCTGGGTGACCATTTCCTCCAGTTGGTTGGAACGCTCCTCAATCGTCAGCTTCATCAAGGTATTCTGCATGAACAAAACACCCGATACTATGGAAACAAACAGGATCATCGCAAACGCAACAGGCAAAAAATATTTCGTTGTTTGTTTTCTCTCCTGCATATGAGTATTCTCCCATGATTTCTTTTATACACTGTGTGTCAGCGACCCGCCTGCGTTTTATCGCAGAATGATATAATCCGAAGGTGCTTCCAGCTGTCCGCCCTGTTCTACTATACGCTGCATTAAGTATTCTTCTGCCTTGGGGCCGGTGGTATCGACTTTGGAAATGCCCATCTCCTCCATGATTTTGGACATATACCAGTCGCGGTCACCGTAGATCAGGAAAGAATAGGAGGCACTGCGATCCAGTTCCCTGCCATCCATGGTCAGCGCGTTGAGTGCATAACCACCATCATTCTTTGTAATATCCATCTCAAAGCCGCTGGAAACATAAAGGGTGCTGTCATTGCAGACTGCGCCGCGGTTGCCGGTCATCGAGAGGGTCTTTTCCACAAGGGTGTAAATCTGATCACCTGTCAACTCCATCAGACCAGGCCAACCGCCGTCATTTTTTGCCAGATACGCCAGATCATTCCGGGAATAGTCGCCACTGTAGATGTCGCTGGCAACATAGCAGGACTGCATAAATACCAAATCCACACCGGACAGCGCGCGTATGGTATTAGCAATGGCAGATGCCGCCTGATTACCATGCTCCGGGGTGAAATCATTGGAATAACCGGTGTCGATATGAGCAACAATCTCAGTGCCGGGTTCTTCTCCTGCCAGTTCTTTATTAAAGGCGACTAATGCTTCCTTCGGAGTTTTGACTTCATCGTTCAGAATCATCTGCACCACATCTTTGGAAATACGGAACATCTCGTTGGAGGCCAGACGGATATACAGCTTATTCTGCTCAACATATGGTTTCAGGTTATCCATCTCCGGCATCAGTTCGAGTGTCACGTCCTTCTTGTAAGGCACCATGTTTTTACCGTAAGAGATATGATCCTGTCCCTGCTGATTGACCATAGCGGTCATGATGTCCAGAATCAGTTTTTCGCGTGCAGGGTCATCCATGCCCTTGTTAGAGGCCGCAATCTGGAAAGCAGGATAGGTCAGATACCAGTTGTCCCGTTCTGTCTGACCGAAATACGGCAGCAGCAGCACCTCGTCCTGACCACGACCGGGGAAGGAGATAACATCCGCACCGGTGCCGCGGAACATAGCAACCGTGCCTTCGCTGAACATTTCCTTGGGTGTTCCGTTTGGATAGGAGGCATCTTCCGCACCAAGACCGACCTTCTCCCTGAAATCGAAGAAGTTTTCGAAAACGGGCAGCCACACTTCTTCAGAAAGCTCCCGGGTCGCACCGCTCTCATACTTCTGACGCCACTTACGCCCCTCTATACTCTGGAGCACGGGAATGGAAGCGCCCTGCAGAACCTCCATACAGGTATAGTCTGCAGAAAAATCGGACACAAAGCTGCGAATACCCACTGCCTCAAAGGCCTCGCAGGCAGCGATGAGGCTTTCATAGTCCGTGGGAATGGGTACATCGTGCTCATCGAACAGGGTTTTGTTGATGATAATGCCGTCCACCTCCGCGCAGGTGGGGAGCCAGTTCACCGACCCGTCATTATAGGTATAACTATCCAAATAGGAACCATAATAGGTGTTAGCCAGTTCGGTATTACTCAGATCATACAGATAATCCTTCAACAGCACCGCATCTTTCATGGCAAAACGGCGCACCGTCAGAATGTCGGGCATATCGTCATGATCCTTACGAAAACGATAGTAATCCGTTGAATTGGCAGCTAAAACAAATTCAAACTCTACTTCCGGGAATTGATCACAGAGGTACTGGTTATAACCATCCAGCATCTGATTGCCCCAACAGGCAACTACGACCTTTTCCTTTTTTTCTGCCTGTGATTCGACATTTTCCGCAGTATTTCCTTCTTTTTCACTCTGGTTTCCACAGCCAGTCAGTATCGTTGCCGCCATAACGCATGACAGAAAAAAGCAGGCAAGTCTCTTCATAATTCTTCTCCTTCCGACCCACTATATTTTTGTAATTTGGTTTTCCCCTTTGAGAGGGTACGAGACGCATCTTTCATTAGTCAGAAGGGGTTTATGATTGAGCCGTCGGTGTCGGCAGATTCAATCCCGTCACAAACTTTAAAACTCCTGTATCTGAATTCTCAATCGAATCATGAACCGCTTTCCTGCTCTCTTCTACCAGATCTGAACTAATGCTGTAAGAATTTTCATAAGTATCATTAATCCAGTTTGTTACCCATGCACTGACCGGTACCAGACACCATAACAAAAGCCCCAGTATCACACACTTGGCTGCGATTCGATAAAAAAAACCTTTCCATTGTGTCCGGAAAAGCCTTCCTGCCGCTGCCAGCATAAAACCTATTGGCAGACAAATCTTAAAGGCAATAAATCCCGTCAATGTCAGTAAATATTTTTCAATCAAAATGGCTGCATATACAATCATCATGTAACCGGCTAAATCTGCCAGCTTATTTGCAATGGGTGTGGTAGCATCCCCTGGAACCGCAGCTACACCTGTTGAAAGAACTACCGAGGTCCCTGTCATCTCAAATGCTTTCTCCTGATGATTCTTCAGAGTTTCAATCACCCCACTGTATGTATCAACCGAAGTTGCCCATTTGGAGATTCCAAAGAAGGAAACCAGAGCAAGCACAATACATGCAAAAATCCAGATCCATTTCCTGTTATCTGCATAGTCTTCCACAACTGTATCCTTGTATCTTTTCATTTCATTACTCCTTTGTTTATTTTGCTTCATCATCAATTTCTACCTTCTTTAAATCCAGCTATTCTTTTCACAAAACTGGAATCTGTCAAGTTCATGACAAAGGTATAATAAATTTCATCCGATTAAATCTCAAGTAGTAAACTTGAATTCCCGGGTAGATGTTCTAACTACGCCTCCCAAATGTAACTACACAATGCTTTGAAACTACGCTAAATACCGCTAAAACAAAGGATTTTAAGCACTTTCCTATTGCTAACCCTGATTGAATCTGTTATAATGTAG
>JAQYDI010000145.1 GCA_028724245.1 Lachnospiraceae bacterium | reverse complement strand
ATATGGCTTTGCCTTTGAGGGAAAGAAAGTACTGATCGGATAAAATCCGTGCAGCAGTTTACAGCAAAACAGGAAATGATTGCAAAAACCGTAGAAAACGGATTATTCGGCTTCCCGTTCAAATACAACGGGAAGTCCGTTGTTCGTCAGGGTGATGTTGTCATCCGAACAGGTATAGTCCATGGTCAGTTCGGAATCGTTGCCGGACAGATTCCAGTCAGCAGGCAGCGCCTCGAAAAGATCAGGGTCGATCTTGATGGTAAGAGAAGAATCGTTCATGGTTGTGATTTCGCCGCTGACGCCGGGATTGCCTGCTGAGATATCGTAGATGGTAAAATAGCAGGGGATGTCATCGGTGGTTCCGATAAACAGATGCCACCATCCGTCCACCGTGTCGGTTTCCACTACACGGTAATCACCCTTGACAGCTTTAAAAGCAGTTTTGTCCACGTTGGGGCTTTCTGTCTGAGCAGCGGTGCAGCCTGCGGTCAGCATCAGGAGCAGGCTCAGAATAATACTGCATAAAATGGAGTTTTTTTTCATGGATTTCAGCCTTTCTTAAAACAGGAGCAACGATTCAGAGACGACGTCGAAAATATTGCCTGACTCCGAACAGATTAAGATAATAAAAGTATAAGGCAGATTCCGGGGTTTTGCAATCGCTGAGTGGAGATATTTCAGTAACTGTTCAGAACCAGGCAGATTTGAGAGATAAAGGAGTAAAAGCATGAGTAAAATTATATTTTTAGATGTGGATGGTACCTTGGTGGATTATGAGGGGCGTTTGCCGGAGTCGGCGGTGAAGGCAGTTCGTCTGGCGCGGGCGAATGGACACCGGGTTTATATCTGTACCGGCCGCAGTAAGGCGGAGGTATATCAGGAACTGTGGGATATCGGTCTGGATGGGATGATCGGCGGCAATGGCAGTTATGTGGAGGATCACGGCCATGTGGTGATGCATCAGCTGATTACCGGTGAGCAGTGCAGGCGGATCGTGGACTGGCTTCACGGGCGCGGACTGGAATTCTATCTGGAAAGCAACAACGGCCTGTTTGCCAGCGAGCAGTTTGAGACCCGGGGAGAGACGGTGATGCAGCAGTACTGCAAACGGAAGGGAAAAGACGACGCGGATCAGATGACGGTTCGCAAAGCATTTCCCGAGATGATTTTTGATGGGGAGCTGTACCGGGATGATCTGAATAAAGTCAGTTTTATTCTGGAAAGTTATCAGGATTTTCTGGATGCAAAAGAGGCTTTTCCGGATCTGCAGGCAGGCACATGGGGAGGAAAGGATGAAGAGGCGCTTTTCGGTGATCTGGGCGTAAAGGATATTACCAAGGCACATGCCATCGACGAACTGCTGAACTATCTTCATGGGGACAAAGCAGATACGATTGCTTTCGGTGATGCCAAAGTGGATATTCCCATGTTGGAATACTGCGCATACGGTGTGTCCATGGGCAACGGCGGACCGGAGATTCGGGCGATGGCGGATCATATTACGGATGATGTGGAAAAGGATGGACTTTACAATGCCTTTGTACATCTGGGGCTGATCTGAACAGTTGCAATGATTTTAAGTCAGGCAAAATGCCGCGCGGACCGTGTTTGCAGTCCGCGCGGCATTTTTCGGAGGGTTTTTATTTCCTGAAGGTTTTTAGAATGTCTTTATTATTTGAGTTTTTTTATTTTCTGAGGGTTTCTGTGGAATTTTACCGGTTCATTTCCAGCTGGGGGCCTTTTGATTGATGAGCTGCAATTACAGCGTCAATTTCGTTTTTGTCTGTTAAGGGCAGGTCGCCGGGAATGGTGTTTTTGATGGCGCTGATGGCGTTTCCGTATTCCAGAGCCCGACGGCAGTTGTCCGCGTCGGAAAGGAGTCCGTAAAGGACACCTGCGATATAGGAATCGCCGCTGCCGATGCGGTCAACGACCTCAATTTTTTCATAAGGTTCTTCCTCGTAAAATACATCGTCTGCCGCATCGTAGAGGAGGGAACCGAAGGAGTGGACCGTGGGGCTGTGCACGGTTCTTTGGGTGGAGGCTACCACGGAGATGGGATAGTCCCGGGTAAAGCTCTTCAAGATCTCTTCGGTGCTGCCTTCTTTCAGGAAAGTCAGGCGGGCAGTGCTGTCCGAGCAGAAAAAGATGTCTACGAGAGGAAGGATTTCCTCAATGCAGGCTTTTGCCTCCGGGCCGCTCCACAGGTTGCCTCTGAAATTGACATCAAAGGAAATCAGGGTACCATTTTCTTTGAATCGTTTCATCAGTTCGATGGCTGTTTCGCGGCACTGTTTTCCGAGGGCCAGGGTGATGCCGCTGGTGTGGAAGCATCTGGCAGAGGAGAACATGCTTTTGTCAAAATCGGAGGGGGTAATTTTATTGACGGAAGTATGTTTTCTGTCGTAGACAACCTGAGGCTTGCGCGGGTGGGAAGCCTGTTCGTAGTAGTAGATGCCGAGGCGGGCATCATTTTCGCGGTCGGATGCCAGCCAGGTATCATCGACTCTGCTCTGGTGGACAAAATTGCGGACCCATGTTCCCATGGCGTTGTCCGGAATTTTGGAAATAATTCCCGTCTTCAGCCCCAGCTGTGCGGCGCCGGAGGCTACATTCAGTTCTGCGCCTCCCAGATATTTGTCAAAGCTGCTGCATACAGAAAGGCGTTCATATCCGGGCGGAGAGAGTCTGAGGAGAATTTCTCCCATGGTAAGCAGATCGTAAGGGCGGGATCCTGCCGGTTTCAGATTTAATTTCATGTTATACCTCCTTCTGACCGCTTATCCGCGGATGCTTTTTACCAGTTCGGCTGCCTGTCTTGTCAGCGCTTCGATTTCATCAAATCTGCCGCTGTTGATCAGATCGCCTTTTAC
The DNA here is from genome assembly GCA_028724245.1 of Lachnospiraceae bacterium. Lineage (GTDB taxonomy): Bacteria > Bacillota > Clostridia > Lachnospirales > Lachnospiraceae > TWA4. The sequence continues at coordinate 7,065 of JAQYDI010000145.1, read as the reverse complement.
CATCCAGCTGCCGCCGCAGCAGATGATCCTGGAAAATTCCAGATAGTTTTTCAGGTTGTTCGGGTTGACTCCGCCTGTGGGCATGAAATGGAGCATCGTGTAGGGGGCTGCTATGGCTTTGAGCATGGCAACGCCGCCGGCCTGTTCTGCGGGGAAGAATTTGATGGTCTTTAATCCGCGTTTAACCGCCTGAGCTACTTCCGAGGGGGTGATGCAGCCGGGGAAAACGGGGATCTGTTTCTCCAGACAATAGTCCACAATTTCAGGGTCAAATCCGGGGCTGACAATGAATTTTGCACCGGCAGCGACAGCGCGGTCTACCTGCTCTGTGGTGAGTACGGTTCCTGCGCCCACCAGCATGTCAGGATAAGCTTCGCTCATCAGACGGATGGATTCTTCTGCCGCATCGGTGCGGAAGGTAACCTCCGCACAGGGCAGACCGCCTTTTACCAGCGCACCGGCCAGAGGGAGGGCGTCTTCGACGCGGTCCAGAACGACAACAGGGACTACACCAAATTCATAAAACTGTTCATCAATTGTTTTCATCGTATCTTATCCTATCCTTTCTTTTACGGGAATTACCGGTTGTTTACCACTCCAGGTATGCGCCTTTCATGGGGCTGGCTGCGTGTTCGCTGAACATGCGCAGGACACCTTTCTGATATCTGGGCTTTCTGGGCTGCCAGTTTCTGCGGCGTTCGGCCAGAACAGCATCGATTTCTTCGGGGGATTTTCTGACACCGTCGATACCGATGATATTTAATTTTCTTGCCATTACATCAATTTCGATCAGGTCGCCTTCTTCTACCAGAGCGATGGGACCGCCGTCAACGGCTTCCGGGCTGCAGTGGCCGATAACAGGGCCGGTGGAAGCACCGGAGAAACGTCCGTCGGTGATCAGGGCAATGCTTTTGCCCAGTTCTTTATCACTGCTGATGGCTTCGGAGGTATAGAACATTTCCGGCATACCGCTTCCCTTGGGACCTTCGTAGCGTATAAATACGGCGTCGCCTTTCTGAACTTTGTGCTGAAGAACGGCTTCCAGACATTCTTCTTCACTGTCAAAGGGTCTTGCTCTCAGAACGGCCTGAAACATTTCCTTCGGGCAGGCGGTGTGTTTGATGACAGCGCCTTCCGGTGCCAGATTGCCCCGGAGGATGGCGATGCTGCCGTCAGTTCCGATCGCCTGATCGTAGGGGCGGATGATATCTTCTTTTTTCAGGGAAATGCCGTACCGTGCATTGAATTCCTGCATCCATTTATCGCAACGTTCATAAAATCCGTTCTGCTTCAGCTCATCCAGATTTTCACCCAGTGTTTTTCCGGTAACGGTCATGACGTCAAGGTGCAGATGTTCTCTGATCTCTTCCATGATGGCCGGTACACCGCCTGCGTAGTAGAAGCATTCAGCCGGCCATTTTCCGGCGGGGCGGATATCCAGCAGATAGTGAGCGTTCCGGTGCAGTCTGTCAAATGTATCGCCGGTGATCTCGATGCCGAATTCATGGGCGATGGCGGGGATGTGCAGCAGGCAATTGGTGCTGCCGGAAATGGCTGCGTGAACCAGAATGGCATTTTCAAAGCTTTCCATGGTAACGATGTCGCTGGGACGCATATTGGGCATGGAAGCCAGCTTTACAGCCTGTCTTCCTGCTTCTTTTGCGTAGTTGAGCAGGTCGGGGCTGGTGGCGGGCATCAGCGCGCTGCCGGGCAGGGCAAGTCCCAGAGCTTCTGCCATGATCTGCATGGTGGAAGCGGTTCCGATAAAGGAGCAGGCACCGCAGCTGGGACAGGCATTGCATTTTGCCCAGTTCAGTTTGTCCTCATCGATCTCGCCGCGCTGATATTTTGCGCTGTACATGCCCAGCTGTTCCAGTGTCAGCATTTCGGGACCTGCATTCATGGTGCCGCCGGGAACCACAACAGAGGGAATATCAACTCTTGCCAGTCCCATCAGATTTCCGGGAAGGCCCTTATCACAGCTTGCCAGATAAACGCCGGCATCGAAAGGTGTGGCATTTGCATGGATCTCGATCATATTTGCGATCATTTCCCGGCTTGCGAGACTGTAATTGATACCGTCGGTACCCTGACTTTCGCCGTCGCATATATCCGTACAGTAATATCTTGCGCCGTAGCCGCCTGCTTCTTCGATACCTTTTCTGACTTCTTCCACCAGAATATTCAGATGGCCGCTGCCGGGATGGCTGTCGCCGTAGGTACTCTCGATCATAACCTGAGTTTTAGCTAAATCTTCGGGTGTCCAGCCTGTACCGATGCGGAGCGGATCCAGTTCCGGAGCAAGTTTACGCATTTCCTGACTTTTTAACATGATAAGGACCTCCTTGAAAATATTTTTTATGCAAAGAATGAGATGATTAGAGCTACAATAAATCCGGTGCCGCCAACGAGAGTTTCCATGATGGTCCATGTTTTTAATGTGGTTTTCTCATCAATGCCGATGAGGGATTTTACCAGCCAGAAACCGGAGTCGTTGAAATGGGAGCACACGGTTGCACCGCCTGCTACAGCTGCTGTTACACAGGCCAGATATAAGGGCGACAGGGATGAAATTTCGGGCATCGCTGCGATGATGCCGGCAGCCATGGTCATGGCTACTGTGGAGGAACCTACGCAGATACGAACCAGAGCAGCAACGATAAATGCTACGATTACAATGGGAAGGTTGGCGGAAGCTACGGCATTGCCGATGACTTCGCCCAGACCGGAATACTGAAGCATGTAGCGGAGAACGCCGCCGCAGGCAGTAACCAGCAGGATCAGACCGGTGGGTTCCAGTGATTTTGTCATGATTTTTTCCAGCTGTTCCAGATTGTATCCGTGTCTGAGACCAAGGATAAACATGGCAGCTACGGTAGCGATCAGAAGGGCTACGAAGGGTTCGCCAAGGAAGGCAAAAACAGGAGCCACACCGCTCAGTGCGGGAACGACGCCGGAAACGGAGTCCAGAATGATCAGTACCAGAGGAATCATAATGATGCCGACGATAGTCCAGAAGTTGGGAAGCTTTGAGGTGTCGATATCGTCCTGTTCAGCAACGTGCTCCGGTACGGGAACCATGTATTTTCTGCCGCAGATGGAACCCCAGACGGGACCAGCCACGATCATGGCGCAGGTACCGCAGAAGATACCAACCAGAATGACCCATCCAAGCTCCACATTCAGCATGGTGGCTACCAGAACCGGGCCGGGTGTGGGCGGGATAAATGCATGTCCAACTGCCAGACCTGCCAGCAGAGGAATTGCATAGAAAAGGGAAGAACGTTTTGTTCTCTTTGCCAGTGAAAATGCAAGGGGGATCAGGATGATCAGACCTGCGTCGAAGAAAACCGGCATGGCGATAACCAGACCTGTGATACCGAGGGCCCATGCGGCTTTTTTATCACCGAAACGTTTGACCATGGTAACGGCCAGCGTCTGAGCGCCGCCGGACGCTTCCAGAATGGCGCCGAACATGGAACCAAGTCCTACCAGCAGGGCAATTCCTTTTAATGTATTGCCGATACCGTCATTCACTGCTGTTACAATATCTTCAAATGGCATACCTGCCACAAGGCCGATGACGATGGCGCCGGTCAGAATGGAGACCATTGCCTGAATTTTGAATTTGATGATCAGTACCAGAAGCAGAGCAAGCCCGATGAGAGCTGCGATCACCAGTCTGGTGGGATCCAGTGCAGTTGCAGTGTTTGTCATAGAATAAACCTCCTGAAATAGTGGGGAAGGATGTTCCGTTCCCAAAGTTTTCTTTTGTCTCTCCTCATATACATCAGACGTCTTATGTTATGTATGACTTTATTATAAATACAGGGGGTAAATTTGTCAATACATCAGATGACTACAAAACAGGTTTCTGCTTTTTGCACAAAAAAAGGAGATTATTTGAGGAATTCGAGGACTTGTTTTGTTGAATCTGAACAGTCTGGAAGTTTCCGGGAATTAAAAAAGAGCAAAAAAGATGCGGATACATCAGATGTATCCGCTGTAAAAGATGAGAAATAAGCGGGAAATAAGTGGAACATGGTTAAAAAACTCCGTGGGATGGGCTGCTCCGGAGCGTTTTTAATCCGCATTAAACTGCTCCGGGTCTTCGATCATTTTCATAATCATCTGACGATTATAAGTCAGATGCATGACCATGGCACATTTTGCGCCCACTGCATCGCCCCGGGCGATGGAATCTACGATGGCCCGATGGGTTTCAATGGTTTCTTTCATTAAAGTGCGGTGTGTCAGATTGGCAAAGGTGATGACGGCGGTGTGGATGACAGGAATCAGAATTTCCACCACCTGATTTCCGCTGCATCTGGCAAGGCAGGTGTGAAATTCCACATCCTTATGGGTGTGATCCTGACCGTTCAGATAAGTCTGCTCCACTTCATTGCATAACCTGGTCAGCTCTTTAATATCCGCATCCGATGCATGTTCGCAGGCCATGACGGCAATCTCCGGCTCCAGCAGCAGACGCACATCAAAAAGATCAAGTGCCAGCTTGTATTTATCCTGAATACTGCCGAATCCCAGCGGATCCTCTTCCGGGGTGCTGGTGCTTATGACATAGGTGCCGGAGCCTCTGCGCACCTCCAGAATCCCCTTGGACACCAGTCCCTTCACTGCCTCACGGATGGTGCTTCTTCCCACGCCGAATTTTTCAGCCAGATCAAATTCATTGGGAATTTTCTGACCGATCTCTACCGGTTCCTGCAGAATGTACTGGAGCAGCTGCTCTTCCACCTGGGAACCGAGAAGTTTTTTATTCATTTTTTCAAATTGATACATGTAAATCTCCCTGCTGATTGAAATATGGTATAAAACGTAAGTCGTCATACGAATTGTAACGCAGGCAGGCAGCGAATGCAATGGTATTTTTTTACGATTTGTGTTATAATACATTTACCTTGGCAGGGGCAAAAACGCAGCAGTGTCTTTTAAAAAGATGCGGCTGCGTTTTCCTTGCGGTTCAGATACAAACATTTTGAAAATACGTGAAAAAACCAGCTGAAACATTTTAAAAATACGTGAAAATCTCAGGAGGAAATGTACATGGAAGGCAAGTTAAGAAACATGACCAGCGTCTACATTACCCGGGAGGCTGCCGGGGAGAAGCAGATGCTTTTGCTGTACAGGATCGGTTCCAGAGTGGTGGCGCCTTCATGGTGCGGGATCGGGGGACATTTTGAACCGGAGGAACTGAACCGGGCGCAGGATGCGGCCCTGCGGGAACTGGAAGAGGAGATCGGTCTGAAGGGGGATGATCTGCTGCACCTGAAACTGCGCTATGTGACGCTGCGGCTGAAAAACGGTGAAATCCGGCAGAATTATTATTTTTTCGCAGATCTGAAGCCGGGGACAGAGGTGATCCTGCAGAGTCCGGAGGGCATTCCGGAGTGGGTGCCCTATCCGGAATTGCCGGGACGGGAAATGCCATGGACAGCGCGGTTTGTGATCGCACATTATCTGGAAAAAGCCGCATATGATTCCGTTCTGTATGCGGGCATTGCGGAGCCGGAGGGCGTGGAATTTCGCCCTCTGGCGGAATTTCAGGATTTTTTGTAATTGTTCAAATCTATTTGGCGGATACGCCGCACCGGGAAAACACACAGTGTTTTCGAGGCGGGCTCTGAACAGCTTTTTACCTGTACCATGCGGCGTGCATTTCCATATATTCCATACAGTAGTCTGCCATGCCCATGCCGCAGGCAAAAAGCATCAGGAGGATCAGGATGAAAACGGCGCCTTTGTCGTATTTCAGTGTGCAGTTTTCGTCCTGACCATACCGGCGGACTGCAGCCAGCATTTCAATACCCATGCCGATCAGGATGACAGGCCAGAAATGCAGAACGAAGCTGTAATCAAACTGTTTATAAAAAGATGATATGAGAAACAGAATTCCATAGATGACCAGTGAAATACCGCAGGTGATGCTGCCGACTCTTCTTACATGCATTTGTTATTCCTCCCTTTTTTGTTCTCTTTCATAAGAAATATCATCTTCATGGAAGGCGATTTCCGCGAATCGTTCATTTTCGTCTTTTTCAAGGTCCAGCTGCGTTTTTTTCCCGCGGATCAGGTGTACGCCCAGTGCGATGAGCAGGAGTGAGAGGATGATCTGGGGCAGGAGATAGGTGCAGTCGTAAATCATGTCATAAAGCCATGAAGGGATGATGCGGTAGAGCATATCCAGAAGAATGTTCAGCAGGGCATATGCGCCGATGATGATGCAGGCCCAGGCCAGAATCAGTTGTTTTTTTCGGGAGAGATACAATTCTGTATGTTCCGGAAGGCGGATCAGAAAATCATCCTCCACCTGTCTGAATTCTTCATCCGTCAGGCTTTTCAGATTGTGTACATGAAAGAAGCTGTAGCACCAGACGATGGGCAGAATAAAGAGTCCCGCATCAAACCGAAAAAAGGAGCAGAGGGCGCAGATGCCGAAAAACAGCGCCATGAGGCTGATGCCCTGTTTCATAAACCCGAGGTACATTTCCCCGACCCCGGGAAAAAGGGAACAGATGAATGTTAAAAAACCATTTTTTTTATGTGTCATAATATTAGTTATCCTCCTGATTGAAGCTGAAATTAAAATTTAAAAGAGATTGTGTGATGGTATCCAGAGATTTCATGAGATCCCTCGTTCCCCGGCTCATGTAATCCGTGACGTTGTATTCTGCGGCAGTATTTTTTGAGTTATGGCGTTGATTTTCCTGATTTTCCAGCCGTGAATTCAGTTTTAGTCCGGTCAGATTAATGGAAAACAGCATCATAATGGAGAGTACAACGGCGGTTCCCACCTTCAGACTGTAGGTCAGAAGGCGAAGCTGTGCAGAGGTACGGTGCAGTTTGCGGGCAATCATCAGGTCGGGCTGTCTGCTGCGTCCGATGATTTCTTCCGCCAGATAAGCAGGCGGTTCTGATAACGCTTCTGTCTCCGGGTTTTCCATCCAGACCATCCAGCTGTCGGCGCAGGTGCTGCAGGAAGCTGTATGGGAAAGAAATGATTCCATTTCTTCCGGGGACATCAGACCGGAATCCCATTTTATGAAA
>JAQYDI010000144.1 GCA_028724245.1 Lachnospiraceae bacterium | reverse complement strand
GAGCAGATCCGGGCAGAAGTATTTTGGGCTGCTTTCGTGCAAAACATCGAAAACAGTATAAAATCAAATGCCATTGTAAAAGCCCTGAAACAGCTTATTCAGCAAAGGGGTACTTATCTATAAAAGTTGTAAACTGGTGGTAGTATATCATTTGATTTATTTTATTCTATTCTGGTATGGCTGGCACCGGTTGGTGAAACAGATAGATGATTGGTGCAGGGCATACGGGTGATTGGGATTGGTGCAGGTATGAATGAAAATGATAAGAAAACAGAAGAGAGCCGAAGCCTGGGCTTCCAGTCTCTGGAGATACTGATCAAACGCTGGAAGGATGGGACATTTGGTGAGATTATTGATGACTGGAAATGGATTTTCAGTTACAGCGCCCGGTATAAGAAAGCAATTGTGTTTTATATCGTTCTGGGAATTCTCAGTACGTCTCTGGGGCTGGTCAGCAGTGTTGCCAGTAAATATCTCATTGATATTATAACCGGCTATCAGATCAGCAAGCTCTGGCTGCTGGTTGTAATTACAGTGGGAAGTGCAGTATTCAGTCTGGTATTCAACAGCGTGATCAACCGGATTTCGACGAAATTAAGTATATCCATCAATAATGATATTCAGGCGGATATTTTTGATAAGATCATGGATGCAGACTGGATGAAGATTTCCGCCTATTCCAACGGTGATGTGCTGAATCGTTTTAACGGCGATGTGAGTACCGTCAGCAGTAACGCGATCAGCTGGCTGCCCACGATTATTATTTCAATTTACAATTTTGCTGCTACTTTTTTTGTAATTCTTCATTACGATGTGATTATGGCATTTATTGCATTTGCCAGCGCACCGTTTATGCTGCTTATGTCACGGTTTCTGATCAGGAAGCAGAGGGATTACAATAAAAAAGTACGGGAGATGAGCAGTAAGCTCATGACGTTTGAGGTAGAAACTTTCTACAATATGGATACGATCAAGTCTTTTGGGACTGCGCCGCAATATGGGAAAAAGATGCGCTGGTGGCAGGGAAAGTTCAGGGATATCAGCCTGAAGTACAATCTGTTTTCCATTAAAACCAATGTGGTGATGACAGTTCTGGGGCTTTGTGTGCAGTATCTTGCATTTGGATACTGTCTGTTTCGATTATGGACACATGATATTACATATGGAACCATGACACTGTTTCTGCAGCAGAGAAGCAGCCTTTCCAGTGCATTCAACAATGTGATTTCCATTATTCCTTCTTTCCTGAACAGTTCTGTTTCGGCACATCGTATCAGAGAACTGGTAGAATTGCCGAGAGAAGTTCATATTCCGGAAAGTTCGGAGATGGATGAGTATGCAGAAGATGGTTTTGAAATCCGCATGGACGATGTGAATTATGCCTATGTGGAGAATAACCGGGTAATCACAGATTCGCAGTTTATTGCCAGCCCGGGAGAAATCGTGGCGCTGGTGGGTCCTTCCGGTGAAGGAAAGACAACCATGATCCGTCTGATTCTGGGTCTGATCCGGCCGGATACGGGACATGTTTCCATTACAGCTTCCAATGGCAGATCGGTGGAAATGAATGCGGATACCCGTCATCTTTTTGCCTATGTTCCTCAGGGCAATACCATTCTTTCCGGTACGATTGCGGAAAATATGCGTATGGTCCGGGAGGATGCTTCGGATGAGGATATTATAGAGGCATTGAAGATTGCCTGTGCATGGGATTTTGTGAAAGAGATGCCTGGGACGATCAACTGCAATATCGGTGAGCGCGGGCGCGGTTTTTCGGAAGGGCAGGCACAGAGGATTGCCATTGCCCGCGCAGTGCTTCGCGACAGCCCGGTACTTTTGCTGGATGAAGCAACCTCGGCGCTGGATGTAACGACGGAACGCATGGTTCTGAGAAATATTATTCAGCAGAAGCCCAACAAGACCTGTATTGTTACGACGCACCGTCCCAGTGTGCTGAATATGTGCCAGCGGGTCTACCGTGTTATGGAGACGAAAGTTACGGAACTTTCGGAAGAAGAATCCAGCAGGATGGCAATGGATTTCTAATATGAGATTTTTGCCTTGCGTGGGCGTTGGAAATTAAGGCTTGCAATATTTGCAGTTTGCCCTTAAACTAGAGATATACGGCAGGGACGATGGGGCTCCGGGAGTGGAATCCGCAGTCCCTGTTTTATCACGTAGTGTATCATGAGAAATGGAGGATATCAGAAAAGATGGAAGACCAGTTGATCCGGGTCGATTTGTATGATAAAGAAATTGGCTATGGCACCAAAGAAGAAATTCACAGAAAGGGACAGCTGCACAGAGCATTTTCTGTGTTTCTGGTGGATGATGACCGGATGCTGATTCAGAAACGGCGTGAAGATAAGTATCATTCCGGAGGATTGTGGGCCAATGCCTGCTGCTCCCATCCCAGAAGGGATGAGTCGCTGGAAGATGCGATCGAGCGCAGACTGCAGGAGGAACTCGGGGTAACAGCGCCCTGCCGGGAATTGAGCCATTTTGTATATTATATGAAATTTTCCGATGAGATGCATGAATATGAACTGGATCATATATTTCTTGGAACCTATGACGGAGAGGTCGATTTTGACAGGAATGAAATTGAGGAAGTAAAGTGGGTCGATTTTGACTGGCTGGAGGATGATATGGAAAAGAATCCTGATCATTATGCCTGCTGGTTCCTGATCGCAGCTCCGAAGGTGCTGGAATTTCTGAGAGATTAGATTGACCGGATCCGTCAGGAGTGATTGGATTTTTTGAGAAATTTTTATCTGAAATTTTAATGAGAGGTTCCCATATGTACAGTCTGATAAGAGATGATGAAAACAGAGAACTGATCGTGCAGAAATATTATGAGCAGATCATGAATTGCTGGGGAATGGAACAGGTGAAGGAAGTGGTCAGAAAGTGGGAGCTGCTTCGCAGGAATGTGGGCAGTTTTCCTGCGGATGAACCGGTGCTTCTGCCGGAGTACCTCTGGTTCTCCAGATCGGGTACCGGAAAGTCGGAGATGCTGCAGCTTCTTGCGGCTTATCTGGATGCCGGGCAGATCATGCCGTTCAGCGGAATGGAGAGAGTGATCGAATATGATCTGGAGTACTGCGAGGAAGGAGAACCATTTGAAGATCTGGATAATCTGATCAAATATTTATCAGCCAGTTCGGGATATCACAATGAATTTAAGGGAATACTGGCAGTAAATCTGGACAATTGGCTTCCTCATCTGGATAATCCTCATTTTATAGAGTTTCTGGAGTTTTTGTCCGAGCATAACCGAAGTCTTCTGCTGATTCTGATTGCATGGCCTGATAAAGAGTATATGGATAAGCTGGAAAAGATACTTTCTTTGTATCTCAGGGTACATACGGTCATGATTGAAATGCCGGAAGCCGGCGAGATGTATCATTTTATTGAATCAAAGCTGGAACGCTATCACTGCGCTCTGTCTGAAGAGGCCGGTGAGATTCTTCTTGATACACTGAGGGAACTGCGGGATATGGAAGGCTTTGACGGATATAAGACACTGGAATTCATGGTGCAGGAGATCGTCTATAAATTTTACTGCGGGGAAAAAGTCAGTTCCCATATCATTGGTCCCGATGTGATTCTGGAGTTTCTGGCGAATGGAAAGTTTGTTGATCGTTACCGGAATCGCTATGACAGAAAGGAGAAACTGCGTGCAGCAGGATTCCGCCCCGGATTCTGATCCGCGGGGGAGTATGGATTATGCCGAAAATTGAGAAATATCTGGAGTATCCTCAGGATACCAGGTGGGCGACAGATGAAGAAATCATGTCCCCTCTTTCTTCAACAAAAATTGATATTGCAGCTCCGCCTTTCGAAGCGGCGGGGCTGATTTTGAAAAGTGATGGAAAAACAGTATATGTGGATGGAATGGATAATCACAGTATGATTCTGGGATCGACCGGCTCCGGAAAAAGTCGTCTGCTCTGCATGCCGATGATTGGAATCATGGCCAATGCAGGAGAATCTTTTATTATAACTGATCCAAAAGAAGAACTTTTCAAGATGACTTCGGGCATGGCCAGAGAACAGGGGTATCAGGTTGTGGTACTTAATTTCCGTGATGTGAGCAGGGGCGATATGTGGAATCCACTGCTGCTTCCCTATGAACTGTATCGGAAGGGTGACAGGGACCATGCCATGTCGCTGCTGAATGATTTTGTTATGACACTGGCTGCGGCTGATAAAACGCAGGAGCAGTTCTGGCTTCAGATGGCTCAGTCTTTGATTCTGGCCAATATTCTTCTTTTATTTGAAGCCGGGAAAAAGGAGCAGGTCAATATGCACAGCCTGAGCAGGATGTGTCTTGATTACGGGCGTCCCAGAAACTGCAATGCCCTGTATCAGCTGCTGGAATATATGAATCCGGATTCCATCGCTGCCATGAATTATGCGGGAGTATGTGTTGATGCAGAGAAAACGCAGAGTTCCATTATGGGGGTCGTACACAGTATTCTGCGGGTTTTCAATACGCAGGAAGAACTGCTTCGGATGATGTCGGACAGCACTTTTGATATGCGCAGCTTTGGCCGGAAAAAGACGGCGGTGTACGTGATCGTTCCCGATGAAAAGAGCACATTTCATTTTCTGGTATCCATATTTACAAAACAGTGTTATGAAATGCTGGTCGGAGAAGCCCATAAGGAAGAGGATATGAGACTGCCTGTGCGGGTGAATTTTGTTCTGGATGAGTTTGCCAATCTGCCGACCATTCCGGATATGCCCAATATGATTTCAGCGGCACGCAGCAGGAATATCCGTTTTCATCTGGTGATTCAGAGCATGAATCAGCTGTTTGGCAAATACGGCCATGACGCAGATACCATCAGTAGCAACTGTGAGAACTGGGTATATCTGAATTCCAAAGAATATGACTGTCTGGAGGAAATCAGTAAGCGATGCGGCAATCTCATGGATAAAAAGGATCAGCAGCGTCCTCTGATTACGCCTTCAAGGCTGCAGAGACTGGATAAGGCCCGCGGGGAAACACTGATTTTTCATGGAAGACAGTATCCGTATATCTCTTATCTTGCGGATATTTCACGTTATGATTTTGAAATCTGCAGACCGGTTGAACTGAAACCGCGAAAACGAGTCCCTGTTTCAGTATTTCATGCAGATGAACTCCTTCAGGAATTGAAATCAGGAAAACGAGCGCCGTTGTTTTATGATTTTGACAGGGATAAGGAAAAAGAAGCGCATCTGATGCCCGGGGAGAATAACAGCATGGATATGCGTCTGAACCGGCTTTGCAGACGAAGGATAGAACTGGCGGAGATGTCGGACTTTTCACAGCTGCTGTATTATCTTCTCAGTACGCAGAAAGATGTGGAACGGATGCAGAGAGAACTTTCTGCATATCCGGAAGAAAGAGAGTTATTTGAAAATCGTCTGGAAGCTGAACTGGTATACCGGAATTCGGACCTTCTGGCCTGCTGTGCGGCACTGGCAGGAGAAAATGCATCGGAGAAAACAGACACAGCGGGAGAAGAGTCTGTAAACAAAAATGAACCTGTCCATGCTGACCGTGAAATGTACAGGAACTGGCTGTCCGGCCTTTATGCGGAAACACTTTGCCTGATGGCGGAGCAGGGACAGCAGCTGCTGTTTTATCCAAGCGGATCAGGAAAGCCGGGTATGGTTGCTGCTGCCGGTGTAGGAGCAGCCTTTTATGAAACGGAAAAAGGAAGATACAGAGAAGCAGAGACGATTCTCGGTTATGTGAAGGATTACCGGGACTGCTTTATTGCGTATCCGGGGCTGGATACACTTTTACAGAGGCTTCAGAAGTTTCTGCAGCTGGCCTGTGACAGAAATTATGCAGAAAGCCGGGAAATGCTGTACTGCATGGAAGAATGGAAGCAGCCGGTATCTTTCCAGAAAAAGGAGTCTGATTCCCTGACAGCTTTGTATCGGTTCAGGAAGGTTTGCAGGCAGGACGAGCAGTATATGGAAAAAGCACTGCATTACTGCAGGATCGAATATGAATATTTTCTGAAATGGATTAAAAATAAAAGCAGAACAGAGGAGGAACGGAATGTCTGAGGTAATCGTGGTAGGCGGAGGCGCTGCCGGTATGATGGCCGCATATGCGGCTGCCAGGAAGGGGCATCAGGTTACTCTTCTTGAAAAAAATGAAAAACTTGGAAAAAAGCTGTATATAACCGGAAAGGGAAGATGCAATATCACCAATGCGGCTGATCTGGAGGCGATTATGGCGCACATTGTATCGAATCCGAGGTTTCTGTACAGTTCCCTGTATGGATTTACAAATCAGGATATGGTGGAACTGTTGAACCGCGAAGGACTGGAAACAAAAGTTGAACGCGGCATGCGGGTATTTCCGGTATCGGATAAATCTTCGGATGTCATCAGAACACTGTCGGATATGCTCCATAAAAGCGGTGTCCGTATTTATCTGAACAAGAAGGTAACATCTCTGATTCTGGAGGAAACCGGTGAAAAAGCGGAATCAGTGACCGGAAGAAATGGGGATGGAAAAAACGGCGGCGCTGGAAAAAACAGCGGGGCAGGAAAAAACGACGGGAAGAAAGTCTGTACCGGCGTGGTAACAGAAGACGGCCGCAGGAGGAAAGCGGATGTGGTGATTGTAACGACGGGAGGAATTTCTTATCCTTCTACAGGTTCAACCGGTGACGGATACCGTTTTGCTGAAGAAGCAGGACATCAGATCACTGCCCTCAGCCCGGCGCTGGTTCCTTTTACTGCCGAAGAAGAATGGGTGAAAGAACTGCAGGGGCTGTCTCTTCGTAATGTAAATGTAACAATTACTTCCGGGAAAAAGAAGCTTTATACGGAGTTTGGGGAGATGCTGTTTACTCATTTTGGCGTCAGCGGCCCGGCTGTTCTCAGCGGAAGCAGCGTATGTGCAAAGCATTTGAAGAAGGGAAAACTGACGCTTCACATTGATCTGAAGCCTGCTCTGGACAGAGAGCAATTGGATGCCAGATTTCTCAGGGAATTCAAGGAAGCAAAAAACAAGCAGATCAGCAATGTGCTGGGAGCTGTATATCCGTCCAGTCTGGTTCCTGTCATACTGAAGATCAGCGGGATCGCTCCTGATAAGGTAATTCACGATGTGACCAGAGAGGATCGGAACCGCCTGATTCAGCATACGAAGGATTTCTGCATGACGCTCAATGGACTGAGAGGATATGGAGAAGCGATTATCACACAGGGCGGCATCAGGGTAAAGGAAATTAACCCCGCTACCATGGAGTCGAAACTTGTGCAGGGACTTCGGTTTGCAGGTGAAGTACTGGATGTGGATGCATTTACCGGAGGTTATAATCTTCAGATTGCCTGGTCGACCGGTTGGGCGGCAGGCAGTACAATTGAATAAGAGAAAGGAAGACTGTAAAATGGGTTTTAATATTGCAATTGATGGTCCTGCCGGTGCAGGAAAGAGTACAATCGCTAAAAAGGTAGCTGAAAAACTGAATTTTATTTATATCGATACGGGTGCCATGTACCGCGCAATGGGTGTGTATTTCAGCAGAAACAACACGGATCTTGCTGATGAAAATGCGGTAAAGGAAGCCTGTGGCAGCGTGGATGTGCATCTGACCTATGAGGACGGAGTGCAGCAGATCTGGCTGAACGGCGAAAATGTCAGCCAGGTGATCCGTACGAAGGAGGCGGGCAATATGGCATCAGCCTGCGCAGCGGTTCCTGCAGTTCGTGAGAAGCTGGTGGAACTTCAGAAAAAACTGGCTGAAACCAGCAATGTGGTTATGGATGGACGTGATATCGGAACGGTTGTACTGCCCAATGCGGATGTCAAGGTGTATCTGACAGCCAGTGTGGATGTACGTGCAGAAAGACGCTGCAGGGAATATCAGGAAAAGGGGCTGCAGGCAGTTCTGGAGGAGGTAAAAAAGGAGGTTGCACAGAGGGATTACAATGACATGCATCGCGCCGTATCTCCGCTGTGTCAGGCACCGGATGCAGTTCTGGTAGATACCTCTGATATGAACATCGAACAGGCTGCAGATGCGATTCTGAAACTTGTTCCGACATCCCGTTAATTATAGAGGCGGCTGCGGGGAAACCTGGAGAGAATACAGAGAAATTAATTATAGAAAGTGTGCAGAAAAATTGCAGGAAGCATGCAGGAAAAATGCAGAAAGATTTCTCTGAAACAGCAGGAAAAGAGCAGCAGATTACAGGAAGGAGAATGGCTTTGGAAGTAAAGCTGGCGAAAACGGCCGGATTCTGTTTTGGAGTGAAACGGGCAGTGGATACCGTGTACGATCAGGTAAGTCATCCGGAACAGACGCCGATTTATACGTATGGTCCGATTATTCACAATGAAGAGGTGATTGCAGATCTGGAAAAGAAGGGTGTGATTACGCTTCATTCGGAAGAAGAGTTAAAGCAGCTGCAGGAAGGAACTCTGATTATACGTTCTCATGGAGTAGGAGAACATATTTATGATCTTGTTCGGAAACAGAAACTGCATCTGGTAGATGCAACCTGTCCTTTTGTGAAAAAAATTCATCGGATCGTAAAAGATGCTTCAGATGACGGTCATTATATTATTATCATCGGAAACAGCGAACACCCGGAAGTTCAGGGAATCTGCGGATGGTGTCATGGGGATTACAGTGTTGTTTCTTCGGAGGAAGAAATCAGAGCTTTATCGATTCCTGAAGAAAGAAAAGTAACCGTCGTATCACAAACTACTTTTAATTTGGTAAAATTTAAATATCTTGTTGCGATTTTAGAGAATATTTGTTATAATCTATATATTGTGAATACTATCTGCAATGCAACTCAGGAACGTCAGGCGGAAGCACGTGAAATCGCTTCATCCGTAGATGCTATGATTGTGATTGGAGGGAAGAACAGCTCCAATACGCAGAAGCTTTACGAAATCTGTAAAAAAGAATGTGGCAACACTTGTTATATACAGACGCTTAAAGACTTATCAGCTCAGAATTTTCAAACTGTGTGCACCGTAGGTATTACAGCAGGGGCATCAACCCCCAAGCATATTATTGAGGAGGTTCAATTACATGTCAGAACAAACTTTTGAAGAATTATTAGAAGGTTCTGTAAAAACAATCCGCACCGGGGAGGTTGTCAGCGGAAAAGTTATAGCTGTTAAGGAGGATGAAATCGTTCTGAATATCGGTTACAAGTCAGACGGTATTATTACCAGAAGTGAATATACCAATGATTCGAATGCAGATCTTACAACCATGGTTCAGATTGACGATGAGATGGAAGCCAAAGTTGTAAAAGTTAACGATGGCGAAGGTCAGGTTGTTTTATCCTATAAGAGACTGGCTGCTGACAGAGGAAACAAGAGACTGGAAGAAGCTTTCGAGAATCAGGAAGTACTGACAGCTCCCGTTACCAGAATCGACAAAGGCGGCTTAAGTGTTACTGTTGAAGGCACAAGAGTATTTATTCCTGCAAGCCTTGTATCCGATACTTACGAAAAAGATCTTTCCAAGTATGAAGGACAGGAAATCGAATTTGTAATTACTGATTTCAAACCCAGACAGAGAAGAATTATCGGTGATCGTAAACGTCTGCTGGTGGCTAAGAAAAAAGAACTGCAGAAAGCTCTGTTCGAAAAGATCGAAGCCGGTATGACTGTAACCGGTACTGTTAAGAATGTTACAGATTTCGGTGCATTTATTGATCTGGGCGGCGCTGACGGTCTGCTTCACATCTCCGAGATGTCATGGGGCCGTGTAGAGAATCCCAAGAAGCTTTTCTCTGTAGGTGATGAAGTTACCTGCTTCATCAAAGAAATCAATGGAACAAAGATTGCACTCAGCCTGAAGTTCCCTGAAAAGAACCCCTGGTTAACAGCAGCAGAAAAGTATGCTGTAGGAACTGTTGTAACAGGTCGTGTAGCCCGCATGACAGATTTCGGTGCTTTCGTTGAGCTGGAGCCCGGTGTTGATGCTTTACTGCATGTTTCTCAGATTTCCAGAGCTCACGTTGAAAAACCTTCAGATGTACTGGCTAAAGATCAGGTTATCGAAGCTAAAGTTGTTGATTTCAATGAAGAAAACAACAAGATCAGCCTGAGCATGAAAGCAATCGAAGCCCCCGCTCAGTCTGAAGAAGAAGAATAGAACAGGCTCTCACATACAGGTCGGACAACAGCTTTTCTGAGCAGTTCTGTGGTCTGGATGTATATTGACTATATCAGTCCAATAATTTAGTGAATGATACAGAGCACCATGGTCATTATGGCTGTGGTGCTTTTTCAGTTTTACTGGACAGTTACACTTCCCCTGCTTTCAGATTCTGGGGAGTTGATTATGTATCAAGCTGCATCAGGAACCGTTTTTCCTGAATGAACCTGCTGTCCGGTAACAAAACGCTTCCATTACATGAGATTCAAGAATCAGATCACTTCCATCAAGGTCGGCAATTGTACGGGCAGTTTTCAGCAATTTGTAATATCCTCTGGTTGTCAGCTGGTCATTACTCAGACAGGAATCCAGAAACCGGTCAGCCTGCTGGTCGGTACAGCAGAATTCCGAAGCCATGGCTGATGTCATCTGAGAATTAAAATATATGCCTGTATTTTGAAAACGCTTCTGCTGGATATTGTGGGCAGAAATGATGCGCTGCCGAATACTGTCGGAGTCTTCATTGTCTGCAGAACCGGAACGCAGTTCTTCCTTATTAAGAGGGAGTACCTCAATGGTGATATCAATCCTGTCCAACAACGGTCCGCTGATTCTTCCCAGATATTTCTGAACTTCCCATGATGTGCAGGTACAGCGTATCGGGTCGGGATAATAGCCGCATCTGCAGGGATTCATGGCAGCGACGATCATGGTATGGGCAGGAAACTCATAACGTCCGTGCAGCCGTGAGATATATACTTTTTCATCTTCCATGGGCTGACGCAGAACTTCCAGCGTTTTTTTTGAATATTCCGGAAGTTCATCCAGAAAGAGTACACCCCGGTCCGCAAGAGAAATCTCGCCGGGCACCGGATATAAACCACCCCCTGCAAGAGCAGATGTACTGGCAGTGTGGTGAGGGGAACGGAAAGGACGCATACGAAGCAGACCGCTTCCAGGTTCCAGCAGACCACATACACTGTGTATCCGTGTGATCTCCAGACTTTCGTCCCGTGTCAGAGGCGGCATGATGGAAGGGATACGTCTTGCCAGCATACTTTTTCCGCTGCCCGGAGGACCGGACAGAAGGAGATTGTGCATGCCTGCAACAGCAACTTCGATGGCGCGTCTTGCGGCACGTTGTCCGTTCACATCTTTAAAATCATCGGGATAATTGTCCTGTTCAGAGTTCCATGGAATGGAGGGTACAATCGATTCTTCCAGAAGCGCAGGTTCTTTCAGAAGCTGGATCAGTTCCGACAGGGTATGAACGGCGATCACTTCAATCTCTTCAATACAGGCGGCTTCCGCAGCATTGTCTGCAGGAACAAAACACCGTCTCAAACCATGTTCCCGGGCACAGAGAACGGCGGACAGAATTCCGTGGATACTGCAGATTGATCCATCCAGACTTAATTCGCCGCAAAACATACTGCAGGCGGATATTTCTTCCCAGAAATCAGAAGGGAAGAATTCCATGGCTGCAAGAATGGAAACAGCAATTGGAAGGTCGAAGCCTGAACCCCGCTTCCGGATGTCAGCCGGAGAAAGATTAACGGTCATTTTTTTGGGAGGAAGAAAGATGCTGCTGTTGCGGAACGCAGTGCGCACCCGTTCTCTTGCTTCTTTTACCTCCGAACAGGGAATGCCTACCATATCAAAAGACGGGAGCCCGTCGGAGATATCGGCTTCCACCTGAACCAGAAAACCATCAATGCCATGTAATGTTACACTATATACTTTACCAAACATAAATCATGTCCTTTCTATTCGGCAGTTAGCTGAATCAGTAATTATTACAGAAAATTACGAATGTCCGCTGAATAAATGCAGGACAATCCGATTCTGCTGAACTATTGTGTTTTTGTGTTAATTTATCACACGAAAATATGTTTGTCAACAACATATGAAAAAATAAAAATAATTTCATAATTATTAAAACATAAGAAAATCAAAAAGTATTATTGACTTTTAAAACTACGCATGATATTATCGCAGTGCAGCTGCAGAAAGGCAGAAATTTGATAACAGAAAAAGAATACAGATACTGGTTATGCAATCTTCCGGAATTCGGTGCCAGAAAAATAGCTGAACTGCTTCGGCGCTTTGGAAGTGCGGAGGCTGTCTGGAAAAGCAGTGCCCATGCGGTTGTACAGGTCATGGAAGAAGGGAATGAAGAGCACAGACTGTTTGGGGCGAGGGACGCTGAGCGGATGCAGGAAGGAAAAACTCTGCTGGAACAGTCTGTGGAATCGTATCATAAATTAGAAAAACAGGGCATACGATTTATCACACCGGAAGACAGTACGTATCCGAATCGCCTGAAAAGTCTGTATGATATGCCTCAGGGATTGTACGTTGCGGGGAAGGCACCTGAAGAGGAAAGGCCGGCAGTGGCAATTGTGGGAGCACGCAACTGCAGTCATTATGGTGCAGAGATGGCATTTACACTTGGATATGAACTGGGCAGAAGAGGGGTGAACGTAATCAGCGGTATGGCTCTGGGAATTGATGGAGAAGCTCACCGCGGAGCGTTGGCAGCGGGGAAACGAATCTCGGATCGTGTACATAAAGGCAGGCAGGATGAAGAAGGACATACGTATGCGGTTCTTGGATGCGGAGTGGATATTTGCTATCCAAGAACGAATTCTGATATTTATCATCAGATGAGCGGCATTATTTCGGAATTTTCTCCGGGAACACAGCCGTTTCCATCTAATTTTCCCATGCGCAACCGGATTATCAGCGGTCTGTCCGATATGGTTATAGTGGTGGAAGCACGCTTTCGAAGCGGTTCCCTGATTACTGCGGATCAGGCTTTGGAACAGGGAAGGGATGTCTATGCGGTTCCGGGGAGGATAACGGATACTCTGAGCAGAGGATGTAACGAACTGATTCACCAGGGTGCCGGAATTATAACAGATCCTTTGGAATTTGTCGAAAATTTCTTCCCGGAACAGGATAAAATCGTACCAAAAAGCAAAAAAAATAAAATTGCACTTGCCTTGTCAGAAGAAAAGGTGTATAGTTGTCTGGATTTTAATCCGACGCATCTCGGTACAATTGCCGGACAGACCGGTTTTTCTACACAGGATACAGTCAGTATTCTGATGAAACTTATGATGAAAAATCTGGTTACAGAGACGTCGAAAAATTATTATGCATTGAAATTCAGATAGGAGTACTGTATTAATGGCAAAATATCTGGTTATCGTTGAATCACCTGCCAAGGTGAAAACCATAAAAAAATTTCTTGGCGCAAATTATGATGTTGAAGCATCCAATGGACATGTAAGAGATCTTCCGAAAAGTCAGCTTGGCATTGATGTGGAACATGATTTTGAACCTAAATATATTACGATCCGGGGGAAAGGTGAACTGCTTGCCGGATTGCGTAAAAAGGTTAAAAAAGCAGATAAGATTTATCTTGCAACCGACCCGGACCGTGAGGGAGAAGCAATCAGCTGGCATCTGTATCAGGCACTGAAGCTGGAGGAGAAGAATGTTCAGCGAATTACTTTTAATGAGATTACCAAGAATGCGGTAAAAGCGTCCCTGAAAGCACCGCGTGATATTGATATGGATCTTGTGAATGCGCAGCAGTGCCGGCGTATGCTGGACCGCCTCGTGGGTTATATGATCAGTCCGCTTTTGTGGGCAAAGGTGAAACGGGGACTGAGTGCAGGTCGTGTGCAGTCGGTGGCACTTCGCATTATCTGTGACAGAGAAGCGGAGATTGAAGCATTCATTCCGAAAGAGTACTGGACACTGGAAGTGGCATTAAAGTCTCCTGAAGATAAAAAGCCTTTTACAGCTAAATTAAAAGAGGAGATTCATAATCGTCAGGAACTGGATGCAGTACTGGCGGATATTGAAAACTGCCAGTATATAATAGAAGGAATTAAACGGGGGGAACGGATCAAAAAGGCTCCGTATCCGTTTACAACCAGTACTTTGCAGCAGGATGCATCACGGCTTTTGAACTTCTCGACTTCGAAAACCATGCGTATTGCGCAGCAGTTATACGAAGGCGTTGAAGTAAAGGGACATGGAAGCGTTGGTATTATCACTTATCTGAGAACAGACTCTGTTCGTGTTTCTCAGGAGGCTTCTGAAGCAGCAAAAGTCTTTATTACGGAGCACTATGGCAGTGAATATGTAGGTGAAGTAAGAGCATCCGGTAAAAAAGGCGGAAAAGTGCAGGACGCCCATGAAGCGATTCGTCCGACCAATCTGGATTTTACACCTGATGTACTGAAGGAATCTCTGACCAGAGAACAGTTTCGCCTGTATCAGTTGATCTATAATCGTTTTCTGGCAAGTCAGATGAGTTCGGCCGTATATGAAACAATGTCTGTAAAGATAAAGGCAGCAGGCCATACCTTTACTTCTGCAGGAAACAGAATCAAATTCAATGGATTTCAGGTAGCTTATCAGGCAGATGAGGAAAAAGAGAAGCTGGTAAAGCTGAGTGAAAAGCTGGAGGAAGGAATGGTTCTTTCCGAGGAAAGCAGAGAAGAAAAACAGCATTTTACGCAGCCTTCTCCCCATTTCACGGAAGCATCTCTGGTCCGGGCTCTGGAAGAACTGGGGATCGGCCGTCCCAGTACCTATGCACCGATCATTACCACACTGCTGGCACGCCGGTATATTGTGAAAGAAGGCAAGGCGCTGTATGTTACGGAGATCGGGGAAGTAGTCAATCGGATCATGGTAGATACATTTACCAGTATTGTTGACGTGAAATTTACAGCCAGTCTGGAATCGCTTCTTGATATGGTGGAAGAAGGAACGATGGACTGGAAGTCGGTTATCAGGAATTTCTATCCGGATCTGCAGGAGGCGGTCAAAAAAGGCGAAGAAGAGCTGGAGCATGTAACGATCGAGGATGAAGTATCCGATGTGATCTGCGAAAACTGCGGAAGGAATATGGTATTCAAGTATGGTCCTCATGGTAAATTCCTGGCATGCCCCGGATTCCCTGACTGCCGCAATACAAAGCCTTATTTTGAAAAGATCCATGTGCCCTGCCCCAAGTGCGGTAAGGAGATTCTGATCAAAAAGACAAAGAAGGGAAGACGCTATTACGGATGCGAAGGCAATCCGGAAGAATGTGACTTTATGTCATGGCAGAAGCCTTCTGCCAAAAAGTGCCCCAGATGCGGCGGCTATATGATTGAAAAGGGAAGCAAACTGTGCTGCGCCGATCCTGCCTGCGGTTATATGGAAAGTAAGACAAAAGAAGAAAAAACTGAATAATTTCCAAAAAATTGTGCGAATTAATAAAAAAGCTTGCAATTTTCCGAAAATAATGGTAACATTTTCTTGTATCAGTATATTTGCACCTACTGTATAAGGAGGTATCCATGAGCGTTCAGTTATTGGATAAAACCAGGAAAATTA